>NZ_RAWP01000059.1:0-59023 GCF_003668935.1 Corallococcus sp. AB032C
GTGTTAGGCACGCCGCCAGCGTTCGTTCTGAGCCAGGATCAAACTCTCCAATTGTATTCTTGGTTTGCTTGAACCGGCGTTCCCCGAGACCCGGCTAAGGAGTCTCGGCTCGCTGATTCGTCGGCACTTCCCTCTCGCTGCGCTTTTCAGCGCTGCTCTCGAGGTGAAGCGCCCTCAAAAAATTGACTGCGGGTTTCCGCAATCCATTACTTCTTGGGCTTGCTATTTGGTTTTCAAAGACCGAGCCGCTTGTGCTGCTTCGCGACTTTTGCTACCGTCTACTTCGCTGCTGGTTTCGTTTCAACCAGCGGGGCTGCAGCTTCTATTTCAGTTCGCAGTCAGCGTCAACTTCGCTTTTGCGTCCTGCGGGCTGCTTCGAAGTTCGTCGGCGCCGTCCAGTGACTTCCGCCGTTTCTTTTCGAAGGGGAGCGGCTTCTACTTCGGCGCCGTCTTCCCTGTCAACCGCTTGCTGTCAGCTTTCCTCACCGCTTTGCGTCCGTCGTGTTGCTTTCCGGACTGCTGCTTCTTCGGTGGGGCGCGGCTTCTATCTCTTCGCCGCGTTCGCTGTCAACTCGCTCGTTGACTGCCCTATTTCCTTGTCGGTGCTGCTCTCTCCACGAAGTGCCTTCCGCGCCAGTGCGCGGGCTTCGAGGTGAGGGGCGCGGCTTGTACCACCACCGCATCCGCGATCAACCATTTTGGTGGCGACCGTTTGCTGCTGTCCGCTCTCTGCGTTCCGAGGTGCTGCTTTCGGTCCGGTTCGGGCGGGGCGCGGCTTCTACCTCTTTGCCGCGTTCGGGATCAACAACCTTCGTCGATCCTTTTCTTCCCCGCGCTGACTTCCCGAGGCCCGAGGGCCAGCGGTCCGTTGCGCGGAGGTCCAGTCTCTAACGCTTCGGTTCGGCGACGTCAAACCCTGATTGATCCGGGCCTGATCATTCGACTCAGCCGCCGGGGATATGGGCACGCCGTTCCAAGGTGTGAACCCCCGGCTCCGGCTTTCTTCTTTCCCCGTCACTTCCCTCGGCGTGCCGCCTGCTCCTCATCCAGCGGGGCGCGCCATCGCGTCCCGAAGAGCCCGTCCGAGAGGGGAAAGGTGATGTTGAAGTTGTGGCGGCCCATCCGGCTGGGATCGTGGTGCACCTGGTGGTGACGCCGGAGGAAGGAGATGCCGGGCAGCCGGGCGCTCCAGTGGTTGCTCGGCAGGTGGGTGGTGAAGTGCACCCACTCGTACGCCAGGTAGTAGCCGAGCGCCGTGGCGGCGAAGAGCCAGCCCGCGTTGGGGGAAATCAGCAGGAAGCAGAGGGCGCCTAGCGGGGCGGCGATGGCTCCCAGGAAGAAGAGGAGCAGCACCGGCGGGAAGAGCACCATCTTGAAGTCCCGGCTGGACTCGTACGCCATCGCCTCGTGGGTGAAGAAGCGGTGGTGCTGGACGGTGTGCCGCTCGAACATCAGGCCCAGGCCCCGGGTGCGGTGGTGCATGGGGCCCCGGTGCCCGAGGAACTCGACCACGTTCGCGAGCGCGATGACCGCGGGGACTCCGAGCAGCTCCCAGAGGCGGGGGGCCTCCAGCTGGCTCAGCGCCAGGGCGATTCCCCCCAGGCAGACGAGGCTGGTGAAGGCGAAGTGGACCTGCCCCCGGTAGCCGGGCCCGATGGCCTGGGCCCGG
Organism: Corallococcus sp. AB032C; assembly: GCF_003668935.1. Taxonomy (NCBI): domain Bacteria; kingdom Pseudomonadati; phylum Myxococcota; class Myxococcia; order Myxococcales; family Myxococcaceae; genus Corallococcus; species Corallococcus sp. AB032C. The sequence continues at coordinate 1,670 of NZ_RAWP01000059.1, forward strand.
TACTCCTCACGGAAGGCCAGGACCTTGCGGGGGACAGGGTGCGGTTCCATGCGTCAGGAGTGCTTCGTTCCCTTGCCTTCCGCGGGCTCTTCCTTCCGGCGCGCGAGCGACTTCTGCAGCTTCTTCATGCGGTCCAGGATGAGGGTGCGCTTCAGGCTGGAGAGGTGGTCCACGAAGACGTGGCCGTCCAGGTGGTCGATTTCGTGCTGGAGCACGTGCGCGAGCCGGCCGTCCGCCTCCAGTTCGTGCCACTGGGCCGTCTTGTCCTGGTAGCGGACCTTCACGCGCTCGACGCGGGAGCACTTCTCCCAGACGTCCGGCACGGAGAGGCAGCCCTCCTCCAGCTTCACGCTCCCCTCCTTCGAGAGCAGCTGGGGGTTCACGATTTCGAACTGGGTGCCGTCCTCGCGGCCGACGATGGCCACTCGCAGGGGGACTCCCACCTGGTTGGCCGCGATGCCGATGCCCTTGGCTTCCGCCATGGCCTCCGCCATCTCCTGGAGGAGCGTTTCGAGCGCCGGGCCGAAGTCGGTCACGGGCTGGGTAGACGTGGTGAGAACCTTGTGGGGCCAGATGACGATGTCGCGAGCCATGCGGCGGACTTTGCCATGCGGCCCCTTCCATTGCTCGGCAGTTCCGCTAGACCGGCGGCATGCACCCGAACGCCCAGCTCATCACCGACTTCTATTCGGCCTTCCAGCGGCGCGACGCGGACGGCATGGCCGCCTGCTATCACCCGGACGTGGAGTTCAACGACGCCGTGTTCCAGGGCCTGCGCTACGCGGGGGCCACCTCCATGTGGCGCATGCTGCTGGAGCGCGGCAAGGACCTGGAGCTCGTCTTCAGTCAGGTCCAGGCCGATGACCGCACCGGCAGCGCCCACTGGGATGCGACCTACACTTTCAGCCAGTCGGGCCGGAAGGTGCTCAACCGCATCGACGCGACCTTCGAGTTCGCCGACGGGAAAATCATCCGCCACACCGACCGGTTCCCCTTCTGGACCTGGTCGCGGCAGGCGCTGGGGCCGGTGGGATGGGCGCTCGGGTGGACGCCGCTCTTGCACAACAAGGTGCGCGCCCAGGGCGCCGCGGGCCTGCGCAAGTACATGAAGGAGCGCGGCATTCAGGGGCCCTGAGTTACTCCCTCACGTCGAGCGTCTTCAGCGTCACCGGCCCCTTGGGGCCCTGGCGTGAGAGGGTCGCCTCGCAGCGCACCTGGCCCATCCAGTCCGTGTAGCGCAACGACGCGTTGCCGTCCGCGTGCAGCCACAGCGACGCGTGACCGTGGTTGCCCCGGTCCTGGCGCACGCCCGTCCATTCCGGGAAGCGCGGCCGGGATTCGAAGAAGCGAACCGGTGCCACCGGGTACTCCGGGGCATCCCTGCGCTCGGAGGGAAAGCCTCCGTGGCCCAGGCTCGCGCCAAGGAAGGGCAGGCCCGGTGCGCGGTCGTACAACGCTCCGGCCTGGGCGCCTCCCCAGCACCAGAGGTCCACCCACTCGCGCTCCACGACCAGGGTGCGCAGGTCCTCCGTCACCAGCGGGGCGAGCCGCTCCGCGCCCGGACCGTAGGGCGCGGCATGGGTCAGCAGGATGTTCATCGCTCCCCGCCGGCGTCCTTCCGACAGGCGTTGCTCCAGCCATTGCAGCAGCGCGGGCTCGCGGTGGCGGCCCGCTTCGAACCATGCGGTGTCCAGACCGATGAGCTGGAAGCGCTCCGCGGTGAGGCTGAAGTAGCTGCCCTCCTGCGGGTGACGGGAACTCGCGCCCCGCCGCTCGTCCAGATAGCGGAAGTAGGCCCCCGCTCCCGAGCGCATCTCCGGCGGCGCGTTCAACGTCAGCAGCGCCGTCGTCCCGAGCAGTGGCTCCAGCGGCTCCGCCAGGTGCGCGTCGAATTCGCCCTGGCGGCCCGAGTAGAAGACACCGCCCAGATGCACCGCGCAGTCCAGGCGCTCGCCGCGCATCACCAACTGCCGGGCGATGTACCGGGAAGCGTATTCGCCCGTGCCGAAGTCTCCGAAGAGCGCCACCTCCACCGGGCGGCCGGGCTCCGGCTCTCGCAATGGGTACACGAAGCGGCTCTTCGCTCCGAAGTGCCAGCGGAATGGGGCCTGCCGCGCCGCCGCGCCCTGCTCCAGCCACACGGGGCCACTGAACAACAGCCAGCCTCGCAGGTCCGCTTGCGGCTCGAAGCGCGTGCGCGTGGGGTCGATGGCGATCTCCTCCGTCCTCAGCGGGAAGGTGAAGTCCGCGGGCAGACCTCCCGTCCCCTGACGGGCGTGGCGCTCGGTCGCGTCCAGCTGCTCCTGGAGCTGGCCGGGGTCCGTGAAGAGCAGCTCAAGCTCTCGCAGCGCCTCCACGAACGCGCCCACCGTGACCTTCGCGCCCAGGCCACTCTCCGTCCAGCGCAGCACGTCCTCCGGCTCCCGCAGGAAGGCGGTCTTGAGCGCCTCCAGCTCCTCCGGGCCGAGGAGGGGCAGGTCCGTGTCCTCTGGCGGCGGTGCTTCCGCCGGCATGGCCCTTCCGCTCGCGGGCGGGCGATAGCCGAGCGATTCGTAGAGCGGATTCCACCTGCTTTCCATGCGTCGTCCCCCTGGTGATGGCGTCGGATGCCCAGGGACGTATTCTCCCAGGCATCCCCGACATTCCTGCTCATCCTGGGGTGCCACTCAGGGCGCGGCGGCGCCCGTGCCTTCCTTCCGGAAGGTGTAGAGCGTGTAGTACGAGCCCGTGGCGAAGCCGGGCAGCTTGAGCGGGTTGAACACGCTCAGGTTCGTCATCACGCCGCCCACGAAGCCCGGCGGGACTTCCACCAGCTTGAGCGCACCTCCCGCGAGCACCACGCCCGCCTGGGGCTGGTCGTTGCTCACGAGCACACACTCGCCCTGCGCGGTGAAGGCTCCCACCGGCAGGAGGAAGCGCGCGTAGAACGGGACCTGCGTGCCTGGCGTGAAGGCCCGGTCCGTCAGCCGGAAGCAGGCCGTGGCCGAGCCCACCCTTTCGTAGCCGCCGTCACCGGCGGGCACATACAAGCCCGCGCCCAGCTTCACGGTGGGCGTGAAGGGCGCCGCCGCGCATACCGCTTCATCCGGTGGCGTCGCGGCGTCCTCCTGCGAGCGAAAGGCATACACCCATTCGTCGCCGGACCGCAGCCGCACCGGGGCCCCCGCCTGTCCTTGAGTCATGTTCAAACCCATCCTTCGTCGAGGACAGCGAGGACCGCTGGGTTCGTGCTCCGCTCACTGCCAGGACAGCGCGTACTCCGTGTCCACCGGGCCCGTCTGCCGGCCCTTCACCTGGACGCCTCGGGCACCGAGCGCCTCGATGACTCCCTGGAGCACGCCTTCGTGGTACGCGGGCGGCATGAAGTCCCGCTTCATCGTGAGCTTGCCCGCGCGGTCGCTGGACCACTCCACGCTGCGCTCGCCGTAGCTCACCGCCGCGCGGTAGCCCGTGGGCAGGTTCGTCACCAGCCGCTTGGGGCTGTCACCCGCGAGCAGCAACAGCGTCTTGCCCGCCGCCGATGACAGGAAATCCGTGGTCGCCTGCGTGCCCATCTTGCGCAACATCGCGTCGAAGCCGCCCAGCTGCGGGCCCATCAACTGCGCTCCCGTGAAGGACAGCTTCAGGAAGCCCGCCACCGGGTAGTTGAAGAAGTCGACGAACTTCTTCTCCTGCACCACCGCCAGGCACTTCTCCACCGCGGCATCACCGCCCAGGATGCGCACCGCGTTCAACGCGCCGTTGAAGAACATTCCTCGGGCCGTGTCGTCGGGGGTCGCCAGGGCCAAACGCTTCTCAAGATCCTGGGCAATGGCTGGCTCCAGGACCGCGACTTCCTTGCGCTGCTGATTCATAGAGGGGGGAATCTCCGGGGGGGAGGAGATGAACACGCGTGCGCGCTACAGCCGCACGAGCTGGGCCCCATAATGGACGTTGGCTCCGACAGCCGCCACCACCACCAGGTCCCCACTGCCGAGTGCAACACGACCCTGCTCCAGGTCGTCCGCTAGAAGAATCAACATCCCGGCCGCGGACGTATTGCCAATGCGATCCACGTTGCAGGCCACCGACTCCTTGGGCAGACCCGCCCGGGTCACGAACGAGTCCATCACCCGCTTGTTGGGCTGGTGGAAGTAGTAGCGCTTCACCTGTTCACGCAGCGTGGGGGTGAGCACCGCGTCCAGGCACTTCTGCATGTACTCCGGGTAGCTGCGCGCGACCTTGAAGCCGTCCACCACGAAGGCCATGTCGGACGGGCGCGTGCGCCCCTGCTGGTAGGGCAGCTTCAGCATGCCGCCGCCCCGGCGCGTCACCAGCTCCGCGTACGCGTTGCCGGAGAACGAGGAGAGGATGCCCGGACCGTCCTCGTCACCCTCCTGCTTGCGCAGCACCACCGCGCCCGCGCCGTCACCGAAGACATACATGGACAGGTAGGCGTTGAGCGCCTTGGGGCGGCCCGGCGTGGGCGGCAACTCGTCCGTGTAGACCTCCCGGTTGAGCAGCGGCGAGGTGAACGCCGAGGCCACCACCGCCACCGTGCGGAAGCGGCCGCCCTCCATCATCTTGCGCACCAGGTCCAGCACATAGGGCGTGCCGCCGCAGCCGTCATCCACCACCAGCGCGAAGGCGTCCTCGCGCAGGCCCAGCCGCTCGTGCAACACCATGGCGTCGTGGTTGAAGTGCGGCGCGTCCGGGGTGCACGTCACCACGAAGAGCGCGTCCAGCTCCTTCGGATCCACGCCGCCGCGGGACAGCGCCTGGCGCAGCGACACCTCGCACATGTCCGTGTTGGTCGCCGGATAGAAGCGCCCCAGCACGTCGTCCGGCGGAGGGATGGCGCGGCCCGTCTCGTCGTCGAAGTCCCAGAGGAAGCGGCGCTCCTTGATGCCAATCTTCTCTTCGATGCGGGCGGCCGACCAACCGGGGATCGCCTTCGCGATCCGCTCGTTGGAGATGGTCCGTGCTGGGACGAACGAACCCGCGCCCACCACACACACCCGTTCGGTCATTACCATGGCCTCGCGATTTCACAGCCTCGCCGGACGGGATGGATTCCCTGGCACGCGTGCATAGAGCACGTTCCAGGCCACTTCCTAAGCCCTTGGAAAGACGGAGTTCCTGTTTCTGGACGCGTCATTCGTGAAGCACAGGCCAGGGCCGAACAGCCCAAGAGGCCTGTGAAATCCGTAGGATGCGGAATGTTTCAGAAGTGAAGCCATCGACGTGGAATGAATCACACGCGACGTGTCAATTCACTATTAGTGGACACCGGAGAGACTCATGGTGTCTGCCATTGGCTCGACACTGTCAATCGCCCTCCCGTCGGCAAGGGTCCGCCGCCCCCTGCCGGGCGGGCGGTGGACTGACGACAAGCCCGCCGCGCCTCCCCCCCATCGCCAGCAGGTCGCACCGGGCCCGGCTGCACTACGCAGGGCACGGAAAGTCGGATCTCCCGCGAACCGCACTGGCTTCCTCTTCGAATATTGCGCGGGGCGGGTCCGATTGGATCGTCCCCCCTTTAGAAGGGGATGTTGTCGTCGTCGCCGGGGGGCGGGATGTCGCCGTCGTCCGGCGGGTTGCCGAAGCCATAGCCACCGCCCCGGCCTCCACCGCCACCGCGCGCGGGGGGCTCGCCACCGCCGCCGCCGCCGTCACCGCGCTGCCGGGCGATCTCCGCCTCGATGGAGGCCAGGAGCTGGCGCTCCTTGTCGTGCCAGCGCGACTTGCTGGGGTCCGACAGAGAGCGGCGCGCGCCGTTGGCGTAGAACTCCAGGTCCTGGAGGCTGGCGCCGTAGACGGGGGCGCCCTTGCTGCGGCCGTAGTTGGGCAGGAGCATGCCGTCGCCGCCGCCACCACCACCACCGGACGGGGCACCCGAGGCCGCGGGCCGGCGATACGCCGGGGCCGACGCCGCGACGGGCGTGGCGCTCATGGACAGCTCGCCCAGTTGAAGCGTGAAGCCGTCGTCGTTCCTGTACGCCGTGCCCACCCGGACCTGCTCCACCGAACCGTCGGGACGGCGGACCGCGACGGTGACTGGATATTGCTCGCTCATGGGGCCGGGATTCACACCGCCACGGCCCGCATGTCAATCGAAGGAAGCAATCCGTGTCGGTCCCGAGGCACGCACGGCGGGCCGCTCGGGGCGACCCGTCACGCGGGGAGGAGCACGGACGACGTCCTCCGTCAGGTCAGCGACACCATGCCGCCGCTGGAGCCCTTCTTGCGCAGCCACGCCTTGGGCTTGGGCGGCACCGCGGGCGCGGCCGGCTTCGCCGCTTCCTTCAGCGCCTGGCTGCCCGCACGCCCCCTCGGCAGCGTGAGGTCCGGGACCGACTGCGGCTTCGCGCCATCCACCCACGCGTCCGGGCGGCGGCCCGTGCGGATGAGCAGGCGCAGCTTCTGGTAGTGCGCCGAGCAGTAGCCCTTGGAGCGGCTCTGGCGCTTGCAACCGATGACGGCGCAGGCCTGGTTGTCTTCCGCGGCGACGACCTTCGGCGGACGGCCCGGGGACTTCGCGGCGGGCGCCTTCACGGGCGCGGCCTTCGCGGCGGGCGCGACCTTCGCGGCGGGCGCGACCTTCGCGGCGGGCGCGGCCTTCGCGACGGGCGCGGCCTTCGGCGGACGGCCCGGGGACTTCGCGGCGGGCGCGGCCTTCGCGGCGGCGGACTTCGGCGGACGGCCCGGACGGCGGCGGGCAACCGGCTCCGGCGCCAGCGAGGGCGTGCGCACGCCCGCCACGGCTCCCAGGCGGCTGGACAGCGGCGCCAGGCGGTCGGTCACCGCGCGCAGCGCATCCAACGCATCCAGCCCCTTGGCCATACGGGCCACGGCCTTCTGAACGGGAGCCAGTTGCAGTTGCAACTCGCGGCGGACCATGTCGCGAAGTTCGGTTTCAAGGGAAAGTGGGGCCATGTGGGGCAGGATATACACCCAACCGCCCGGGGAGGGATGGAAACATTCCCCAGGATGTTAAAGGAACCATCCATGACTCCGGTTCCCACTCCCGTTCGCTTCCGCGGCACCGACTCCTACCTCACGAGCGAAGGCCTGCAGGCGGCCGTCAACTGCGCCCTCACGCTCCAGCGCCCCCTGCTGGTCAAGGGCGAGCCCGGTACGGGCAAGACGCTGCTGGCGGAAGCGATTGCCCAGGGACTGGGATTGAAGCTGCTCACCTGGCACGTGAAGAGCACCACGCGCGCGCAGGACGGCTTGTATGTCTACGACACCGTGCAGCGGCTGTATGACTCGCGCTTCGGGGACGGGGACGTGCGAGACATCCGGCGATACATCCGCATGGGGCCGCTGGGCGAGGCCTTCGCTTCGCAGGAGCGCGTGGTGCTCCTCATCGATGAAGTGGACAAGGCGGACCTGGAGTTCCCCAACGACCTGCTCCACGAGTTGGACCGGATGCGCTTCCGCATCTCCGAGACCAACGACGAGGTCGTGGCGAAGAACCGCCCCGTGGTGCTCATCACCAGCAACAACGAGAAGGAATTGCCTGACGCGTTCCTGCGCCGGTGCGTGTTCCACTTCATCGACTTCCCGGAGCGCGAGCTCATGCAGCGCATCGTGGACGTGCACCACCCGGGGCTGGACTCGGCGCTGGCGGACCAGGCGATGAAGGTCTTCTACGAGCTGCGCGCGATGACGCGCCTGCGCAAGCGGCCGTCCACGAGCGAGCTCATCGACTGGATTTCCGTGCTCAAGGCCAACGGCGTCGTGGAGTTGAAGCTGGAGGAGCAGCTTCCGTTCCTGGGTGCGCTGCTCAAGAAGGAGCAGGACCTGGTGGCGGTGGCGGAAGCCTTCGGACGCGGCCGGCGGACGCGCGCTTAAGACAGCCCGGGAGCCACGCCATGTTCCTGCCGTTCTTCTACGAGCTGCGAAAGCGCGGGGTGAAGGTGGGCGCGCAGGAAGCGCTCGCCCTCGCCGGGGCGCTGAAGGCCGGGCTGCATGACAGCAGCCTGGATGGGTTCTACCACGTGGCTCGCGCGCTCCTGGTGCACTCGGAGACGCAGCTGGATGCCTTTGACCAGGCGTTCCTCTTCCACTTCCAGGGCGTCGCCTCCGACGCGCTGAAGCTCACCGAGGAGCTGTTGTCCTGGCTGGAAGAGGCCAAGGAGCGCACCGACCTGAGCCCGGAGGAGATTGCGCTCCTGGAGCAGTGGGACCCTGAAGAGCTGCGGCGGCAGCTGGAGCAGCGCCTGAAGGAGCAGACCGAGCGCCACGACGGCGGCAACCGCTGGGTGGGCACGGGCGGCGCGTCTGCCTTTGGCAACAACGGCGTGGCCCGGCAGGGCGTGCGCATTGGCGGCACGGGCGGGCGGCAGGGTCAGGCGCTGTGGCAGGCCGGGGCTCGCAAGTACGCGGGCTACCGCGACGACCTGGTGCTGGACACGCGGCAGCTGGCGGTGGCGCTGCGCAAGCTGCGGGCCTTCGCTCGCGAGGGCGTGGCGGAGGAATTGGACGTGGACGAGAGCATCGCCGCCACCGCGAAGAACGCGGGCGAGCTGGAGGTGGTCACGCGTCCGCCGCGCCGGCCCAATACGCGTGTGGTGTTGTGCATGGACGTGGGCGGGTCCATGGACCCGTACGCGCACCTGGTGAGCCGGCTGTTCAGCGTCGCCAGCCAGGCCACGCACTTCAAGGAACTGCGCACCTACTACTTCCACAACTGCGTCTACGGGAAGCTGTACGCCACGCCGCAGCTGACGGGCGGCATCACCGTGCCGGAGCTCACCGCGCAGGTGGGAAGACATCACAAGCTGGTGATGGTGGGCGATGCGTCCATGGCCCCGTATGAGCTGGGCATCCGCACGGATGCCAATGGCCAGTACCGCCAGGAGGGCCTGGAAGGGCTCACGTGGCTGATGCAACTGGCGCAGCACTTCGAGCGCAACGTGTGGCTCAACCCGGAGCCTCGTGGGTCGTGGCGCTCGGGCAGCATCGCGGTCATCGCCAACGTGTTCCCCATGTTCGCTCTCACCGTGGAGGGCCTGGGTGAGGCGGTGAACCACCTCACCCGAGGGAAGACGCCTCGCGGTGCGGCGGCCCGGAGGTAGCAACGCCCATGTTCCTGCCCATCAGCGTCCTGGATGCGCCGTCCAACCTGGGGCTGCGGCCCGCTTCCCCGGGCGCGATTCCGGGTGTGTTTCAACTGCCCCGGGTCCTGCGCGCGCAGGGCATCGTGGCGCGGTTGGGCGCGGAGGACGCGGGCGTCGTGACGCCACCTGCGTACTCACCCGAGGCGGAGCCGGACATCGGCTTCCGCAACGGCGCGGCGCTGGGCCGCTACAGCGTGGCGCTCGCGGATCGCGTCGGCGCGCTGCGGGCCGGGGGACGGTTCGTGCTGCTGCTGGGTGGGGATTGCAGCGTGCTCGTGGGCTCCTCGCTCGCGCTGCGGCGGGCCGGGGCGCATGGGCTGGCGTTCATTGACGCGCATGATGACTTCTCCTACGTGAAGGACCGCGCCCGCATGGCGGGCTGGTTCACCGCGGCGGGGCTGGACCTGGCGCTGGCCACCGGACATGGCCCCGATGCCCTGTGCGACCTGGAGGGCCTCAAGCCCTACCTGCGCGAAGAGGACGTCGTGCACCTGGGCCTGTCCCGCACCGCCGAGGACACCGCCGAAGCCGCGGTGCACGAGTTCGACACCTCCCGCATTGCTTCACTGCCGCTCACCGTCATCCGTGAGCGCGGCGCGAAGTCCGTGGGCGACGAGGCCCGCTCCCGACTGGAGGCCCGAGGGCTCACGGGGTTCTGGATCCACGTGGACGCGGACGTGCTGGACCTGAGCGTCATGCCCGCCGTGGATTCTCCCAATCCGGACGGGATGCGCCTGGAGGAGTTGACCACGCTGCTGGCGTCATTGCTCGCGAGCCCCCAGGCGGTGGGCCTGGAGCTCACCATCCTGGACCCCGACCTGGACCCGGAAGGCCATTGCGCCCGGGCCTTCACCGATGCAGTGGTCGCGGCGTTCGTCCAGAGCGGTCGCGTCCCGTAGCGCATTCCCGGAAAAAGAGCCCCGGCCCCCTGCCCGGCCGTCGGTGTGACTGCCGACGGACGGGCGCGTTTGGTGCGGCGCGGCGGCTCCAGTTACGGCATGGTGCGCCCGCGACGCAGTCCTGCGCGGGAGGCCGCATGACGACCGAGAAAATCGATACCCAGGCAATCAACACCATCCGCACGCTGTCCATGGACGCGGTGGAGAAGGCCCACTCTGGCCACCCGGGCGCGCCCATGGCGCTGGCTCCCGTGGCCTACCAGCTGTGGCAGCAGGAGCTGCGCTACGACCCGGCCCAGCCCAACTGGCCGGACCGCGACCGCTTCATCCTGTCCAATGGCCACGCGTCCATGCTGCTCTACAGCCTGCTGCACCTGGCCGGCGTGAAGCGCGTGAAGGACGCCAAGGTCACCGACGTCCCCGCCGTGTCCCTGGACGACATCCGCAACTTCCGCCAGCTGGACTCCGCCACCCCGGGCCACCCGGAGTACCACTGGACCACCGGCGTGGAGACCACCACCGGCCCCCTGGGCGCGGGCGTCTCCAACAGCGTGGGCATGGCCATCGCCAGCAAGTGGCTGGGCGCCCACTTCAACAAGCCCGGCTTCGACCTGTTCACCCATGACGTCTACGCCCTCTGCGGCGACGGCGACATGATGGAGGGCGTGGCGTCCGAGGCCGCCTCGCTCGCGGGCCACCTCCAGCTGCCCAACCTGTGCTGGATCTACGACAGCAACCACATCTCCATCGACGGCAGCACCGACCTGGCCTTCACGGAGGACGTGGGCCGCCGCTTCGAGGGCTACGGCTGGCGCGTGCTCAAGGTCACCGACGCCAACGACCTGGACGCGCTGTCCAAGGCCTACCGCTCCTTCAAGGACGAGCGCGGCAAGCCCACGCTCATCATCGTCAACTCGTTCATCGGCTACGGCTCGCCCAAGAAGCAGGGCTCCGCCAGCGCCCACGGCGAGCCCCTGGGCGCCGACGAAATCAAGGCCACCAAGAAGGCCTACGGCTGGCCCGAGGACGCGCAGTTCCTGGTGCCCGACGGCGTGCGCGAGCGCTTCCAGGAGCGCATGGGCGCTCGTGGCAAGGCGCTGCATGACGCGTGGGAGAAGTCCGTCTCGGACTACCGCAAGCAGCACCCGGAGCTGGCTCGCGAGCTGGAGGCGCTGCTCAAGCGCGAGCTGCCCGAGGGCTGGGACAAGGAGCTGCCCGTGTTCCCCGCGGACGCGAAGGGCATGGCCACCCGTGAGTCCGGCGGCAAGGTGCTCAACGCGCTGGCGAAGAACTACCCGTGGCTCGTCGGCGGCTCCGCGGACCTGAACCCGTCCACGAAGACGTACATCTCCGCGTCCACGTCCATCAAGCCGGGCGAGTACTCGGGCCGCAACATCCACTTCGGTGTGCGCGAGCACGCGATGGGCTCCATCGTCAACGGCCTCAACCTGAGCCACGTGCGCGGCTACGGCGCCACGTTCCTCATCTTCAGTGACTACGAGCGCCCCTCCATGCGCCTGTCGTCCCTGATGGAGATTCCGTCCATCCACATCTTCACGCACGACTCCATTGGCCTGGGCGAGGACGGCCCCACGCACCAGCCGGTGGAGCAGCTGATGTCCCTGCGCGCGGTGCCGGGCAACGTGGTGCTGCGCCCCGGCGACGCCAACGAGGTGGCCGAGGCGTGGCGCTACATCGCGCAGCAGCAGCACCACCCGGTGGTGCTCGTGCTGTCGCGCCAGCCGGTGCCCACGCTGGACCGCACGAAGTTCGCTCCCGCTTCCGGCACGGCCAAGGGCGCGTACACGCTGCTGGAGGCGGAGGGCGGCTCGCCGGACGTCATCCTCATCGGCACGGGCACGGAGGTGGCGCTGGTGGTGGAGGCCGCGGAGAAGCTCAAGGCCGAGGGCGTGAAGGCTCGCGTGGTGAGCATGCCTTCGTGGGAGCTGTTCGAGCAGCAGCCCCAGGAGTACCAGGACAGCGTGCTGCCCCCGGGCGTGAAGGCTCGCGTCGCGGTGGAGAAGGGCGCGGCGTTCGGCTGGGAGCGCTGGACGGGACACACCGGCAGCATCATCGGCATGCGCAGCTTCGGCGCTTCCGCCCCCATCAAGGCGCTGCAGCAGAAGTTCGGCTTCACCGTGGAGAACGTGGTGAAGGAAGCGCACGCCACCATCGCCAAGGCGAAGAAGCACTGACGCGCTTGTAGAAAAAAGAAGTGTCCCGGACCCTCCCCCGAAGGTCCGGGACACCTCTGACTTCCAATCCCCCCACTTCACATCAGGCCGCGTAGAACACGGGGCGCGTGGGGCGCGGGTTGCTGACGAACTTCATCTCGTTGATCATCTTCTTGAAGTCCTTCTGGTCGATGCCCGTGGAGCCCTGGGCCTGCGAGCGGGTGGCGTACTTCTCGTAGGTGTCCACCACCTTCTTCGCCTCTGGCGTGAGGCGGTCGTAGTTCTGGCGCGCCCACTTCATCGTGTCGGTGAACTCGGTGCCGGCCGCGTTGCCGTCCAGGTCGCCCGCGCCCTTCTCGATGGCGGCGGTCAGGTCGTTGCCGGAGATCTTGCCCTTCTTGGCGTCCAGGCCCTCCAGCGCGTCGCGCATGGAGCTGTCGTGGAAGGTCTTGAAGCCATCCATCTTCTTGAACATGGCGTCCGCCTCCTTCTGCGTCATGCCCTCCGGGCCGGCCTTCTTCGCGGCCTGCTGGTAGGTCTTCAGGACCTCCTTGGCCTCGGGCGTGAGGCGGCTCTCATTCTTGGCGGCCCACTTCTCGAACTCCTTCAGCTCGGAGGTGGAGGAGTGGGCGTCCGTGTCGGAGATGCCGTCCTTGATGGCCTTGGTGAGGTCCTCGCCGGAGATGGGGCCGCTCTGCTTGTCGAGCGCCTCCGTGGCCTTGCGGGCGCTCACGTCACCGGCGCCCACCTTGCTCAGCTCCTTGTTCATGGCGGCGGTCTCCTTGTCGGTGAGACCGGTGCGGCCCTGCGCCTGGGCGGCCTGGGTGTGCTTGCGGTAGACGTCCAGGACCTCCTTGGCCTCCGGGGACAGGCGGCTCTCGTTCTTGGAGGCCCACTTCTCGAACTCCTTCAGCTCCGCGCCGCCGGCCTGGCCGTCGTGGTCCGCGGTGCCCGTCTTGATGGCGCGGGCCATGTCCTGGCCGGACACCGTGCCGCCGTGGCTCTTGCTGTCCAGGTTGGCGAGCGCCTTCTTCGCGCTGGCGTCACCCACGTCGCGCATCTCCGCGAGCATCTTCTTGAAGTCGCCCTGGGGGATGCCGGACTCGCCGCGCGCCTGGGAGACCGCCGCGTACTTGCTGTAGATGTCCATCACCTGGCGGGCTTCCGGGGTGAGGCGCTCGCGGTTGTTGGCGGCCCAGTCCGAGACGGCGCGGTACTCACCGGAGGCGGCCTGGCCGTCCAGGTCACCGACCGCGGCCTCGATGCTGTCCGCGAACTGCTCCGCGCCGATGGAGCCAGAGGTCTGGTTCAGCTTGTTCATCTCCACCATGGCGCCCAGGTCCTTGGGCTGCCAGTTGTCACGCGGGCCCACGCAGCCGTGGCCCTGCGCGGAGAAGCGGTCACCGAGGTGCGCGTGGCGGGACTGCAGGTCGTTGAGCTGCGACTTCAGGCCCGCCATCTGCGACTTCATGTTGTTGAGGGTGGCCTTCATCTCCGCCGCCTGCTTCGCCGGGGACGAGCTGCCGCGCAGGACCGCGAGCTCCTTGTTGCCGAGGGCCGGCTTGCTGTTGAGGGCGGTGGCGACGGCGGTGGAAGCGGACTTGGCGATGGTCATTTTTGATCTCCGGTAGGAGCGGCTTCCGTTGCGGAAGCAGTCATGCCGGGACCTATTGCGCGCGTCGTGCCAGCCCCTTGGGTCAGCACACCCTGAATGATTCCAATGGGTTACGCGGCGATGACGCGAGAGCCCGGGTGGTGACAACAGTCACCAGAGGTGATGACAGTCACCATCCCCCCACCCCCGGGGTGGTGACGAAAGGCATCACTTCCGGCGCGAGGGCTTGAGCGCCTTGCGCACGCGCTGCTTGCCGGCGGGACGGTCCGCGACGTGGACGTAGCCCCGCTTGAGGAAGAACGGGAGCGTGCCCGTGTAGGCCATTCCGTTGCTGATACGCGCTGAGCCCTTGGGCAGCTTCACCGGATAGCCTTCGAGGGTGGCGGCGCCTTCGCGACGCACCGCGGCCTCCACTGCGGCGAGCAGCGCGCTGGCCACGCCCTGGTTGCGCCAGTTCCGGTGGATGAAGAAGCAGGGCACGGAGGTGACGGTGTCCGCGTCGTCGCACGTGAAGCTGGGGGCGCGGTCCAGGCGCGAGAACGAACGGCGCGGGCCGAAGGTGGCCCAGCCCACCGGCACGCCGTCCGCGTAGGCGAGGACGCCCTTCGCCTCTCCGCTCGCGACCAGGGCCTTGAAGCGGCGCTTTGCTTCAGGGCCTCGCACGTCGTCGTAGCGCTCGCCCTCCGGGATGCGCCAGAACATGCACCAGCAGCCGCCACAGGCGCCGTTGGGGCCGAAGAGCTTCTCGAGGTCGGGCCAGAGCTCCGGGGTGAGCTCCACGGTCTTCAGGTCGGGTGGCGCCATGGGGCGCCCGTTCTAGACGCCGCCGCGCAGCTCTGTCTCGGGCCAGAGGGCTCCGTCCCTCGGGGTGAGCAGGAAGGTCAACTTCCCCTGGTGGAAGCCTCGCACCGGGCCCGGGGGCTCCGGGTAGCCCGGTGGCAGGCGCCAGTCCGGGGGCTGGAGCGGCGTGACGGCGATGGACTGGCCCTGGCGCAGGGCTCCCACGTCCTGGTCCGTGAGCGCTCGCGAGGACGTCCAGGGGAGCAGGTCGCGGCCGTGCCGTTCGATGCGCGCGCCGGGGCCGGGGTCCTTCCACGGGCCGATGGCCGTGCGCTTCAGCGTGGAGAGGTGCGCGCCGCAGCCGAGCGCGCGTCCCAGGTCTCGGGCCAGGGAGCGGACGTAGTAGCCGCCCCGGCAGGTGAGCTCCAGGATGCTGGCCTTGGGCAGGTCGTGCGAAAGCCAGCGCGCGGTGTGCAGGTACACGCGCGAGGGAGGCAGCTCCACGACCTCGCCCCGGTGGGCCTTGCGGTAGGCGGGCTCTCCACCGAGCTTCTTCGCGCTGGTGGCGGGCGGGATTTGATCCGTCCAGCCGAGGAACGGGCTCAGTGCTGCTTCGAGTTGCGCAGGCGTGAGCGCAGTCGCGTCCCCCTGGTGCACGGGGCGTCCGTGCAGGTCGCCGGTGTCCATCTCCGTGCCCCACTCCACGCGGGCTTCGTAGACCTTGGGCGCCGCGTGCAGGTGTTCGAAGAGGTGCGTGGCCGGGCCCACCAGCATCAGCAGCAGCCCTTCCGCGAACGGATCCAACGTGCCGCCGTGGCACAGCGCCGTGCGGCGGCCGGGCCTCGTCGCCTGCGCTTCCTCCTGGAAGGCTCGGACGGTGGCGAAGCTGGTGGCGCCCACGGGCTTGTGCGTGAGGTAGAGGCCGGGGGTCATTCGTTGTTTCCGTTCCGCTTCACCGTCGTCGCGCCCTGCTGCTTCTCCAGGTGCACGGGCGAGGTGCCGGTCTTGTCCGCGATGACGGTCGCCAGGGCTTCCGCGTGCGTCGTCACCCAGACCTGGCTGTACTCGGAGGCTCGCACGATGAGCCGGCCCAGGGGCTCCAGCAGGTCCGGGTGCAGGCTGGTCTCCGGTTCGTTCAACGCGAGGAACGGCGGCGGTCTGGGACTGAGCAGCGCCGCCAGCAGACACAGGTAGCGCAACGTCCCGTCCGACAGCTCCGGCGCGGACATGGGCCTCGACAGGCCGGGCATGTGCAGGAAGAGGCTGAAGCGTCCGTCCTCCGCTCGCACCTCCAGCCTGGAGCCGGGGAAGGCGTCGTCGATGCCCTGCTCCAGGGCGCGGTCATCGCCAATCTCCCAGAGGGTCTGGAGCGCCGCCGCGAGGTCGCGCCCGTCGGACGCGAGCACCGGCGTGCGCACGCCCACCTGCGGGTGCCGGGGCAGCGCGTCCGGGTCCGTGCGGAAGTGGTGGTAGAAGCGCCACGCGCTCAACGTGCGTTGGACTTCGCCCAGTCTGGGGAAGCGGTGCGGTTCGGCGAGCTGATCCATCACCGACTCCGAGCCCCACAGCTCCGCGGGGAACGTGACGCGCTTCCCGTCCGCGTCGCGAAGGAAGGCCGTGCGGTCCTTGCGCTCCATCAACACCAGATGCCGGCCTCCGGAGTGCGCCCAGAGGTGCTCCTCCTTCACCTCCGGATCCAGGGTGAACATCGTCTGGGGTGGCGACGTGGGCACCACGCCGCACTGCAATTCGTAGGTGAGGTCGTCCAGGTCCACCGTCACGCGCATGCGCGCCGGCTTCTTGGGGTCACGGGGGCCGGCCCACATCACGCTCGAGGTGCCGCCCTCGTCCGCCAGCGTGCGCGCGAGCCTTCCTTCCGCCGCCGCCGCGAGCAGGTACAGCGCGCGGTACAGGTTCGTCTTGCCGCTGCCGTTGGGCCCCACCACCACGGTCACCGGCCCCAGCTCCAGGTGGAGCTGACGCACGGAGCGGTAGCCTGCGATGTCCAGACGCGTGAGGGCCATGGCGTGCGCGCGAGCCTATCCGGCCCCTACGGAGGGGGCCGCACCTTCGTCCGGCCGCTGCCCACCTCCCGGCACAGCGTCCAGCCGTCCTCGATGATTTCGTCGGACGGCACGGGCTCCAGCCAGCGCCGCGCCTCCTCACTGGCCCTGGCCTCCTCCAGTTGCAAGGAGGCACGGACCTCGCCACCCACGACCCACGAACCTTCCCCGCCGGACAGCATCAGCAGGTCCGTTTCGAGGTCTCCGACCATGAGGTGATCCGAGCTGGTGTACAGCGCGCGCACGCGCTCGTTGCCAATCACCACGAGCCCTGAGTCCGCCGGGTCGCCATCCATCAGGGCGCCATGGATGATGAGGTCTCCCAGCACGACGACGGTCCCCGATAGGTGGACGTGGCCGTGGAGCTCCAGGGGGCCCTGATAGATGACCATTTCGTCGGAGGCCGTACCGAGCGTGATGAACGTGTCCCCATCGCGCTGCCGGGTCTCCGAGAAGGCTGGAAAGGAAGCCACCCGCCCGCCGTGACGCGCCAGCGCGTGCGCGACGATGAACTCCCAGTCCGGGGGGCTCCGCGCTTCGAAGATGGTGATGGGCTCGAAGGCCTGCCGCGTCAGCGCCGTCTCCAGCGCCTCCGCCATGCTGTCCAACCATTTGTCCCGCAGGCGCTGCTGCTCGGGCGTGGGCCAGTGAGGCTCGCCGCCCCAGTGGTCGACAATCTTTCCCCCGGGCAAGCGGGTGCGCAGGTCGGTGAGCGCGGCTTCGATGTCCGGGCGACGTGGGTGCATGACGGGCTTCTAGCTCCTCAGGGAGGGCTCGCGCATCCGCTTCGGGCCGTGGGATAGACTCTCCGCGACTTCGCGTCGGCCGTGGACCGCGAAGCTTGCGCGCAGGAGCCTCCATCCCATGACGTCTTCCATTCGCCTCCTGGGCACGGGCCTCTTCGCCTGCGCCCTGTCCCTGTCCGGCTGTAGCGACTCCAACCCTCCCGGACCGGGACCTTCGGATCCGAAGCCGCTCGTCGAGCTCACCGACTACATCGACGTGGTCCCCAACGAGCCCTGCATGGACTCGAGCTACGCGTCCCCTCGCGCGAACTGCACCGACCCGGCCAGCTTCTCCCTCGCGGGCTGCGACCTGGAAGCCGTGCGCGCCGTGGAACCCTCCGGCATCTACCAGGCCGTCTTCCGCTACACCCCCGTGAGCGCGTTCGGCGCGGGCCTCCGCCTGGACACCACCCCCAGCTTCCTGGGCAAGCCCCTGGTGCGAAACCAGGTGGGCCCCGAGGGGTTCTTCGTCACCGGCGAGTACATCACCTCCGCCAACAAGCAGCAGCGGTACGCGCTCGCGGGCTGCCGCGTTCCGGAGCCCGGCCGCATCACCGGCTGCTTCGTGCGCTGCACCGATGGCGTACCGGATTACTCCGGCACCTTCGACGCCCGGCGGATGAACCTGGCCCACGAAGCGGACACCGGCGCCCAGCCCATGCGCCTCGTCTCCGAGACCGCCGTTCCGGTGGGCGACCCCGTGGACGTCTACGTCACGAAGGGCCACGCCTACGTGGTGTCCCTGCCGCGCGGCAAGGAGGAGCCCGGCGGCCTGAGCGTCATCAACGTGAGCGACCCGGCCCACCCCGTCCTCGTCACCCGCCTGAGCCTGCCCAATGACAATTACTGGAACGGCGTCTGGGCCAAGGGAGACGCGCTCTACGTCGCTAGCGGCGACTCTGGCGTCATCATCTACGACATCACGAACCCGGCGGATCCGCGGTACGTGCGCGCGCTGCCCGGCGGCTCCATCAACGTGCACACCGTGTTCGTGGACGGCGACCGGCTGTACGCCATGTCCCCGTCCCCCAGCGGCACGACGCTCGTGTTCGACGCGTTCTTGCCGCTGGAGCCCTCTCTGGTCAGCCGCATCACCGTGCCCCACGAGCTGGGCGCCTACCCGCACGACGCGTTCGCCTACAAGGGGCGGCTCTACATCAACCACTCGACCACCGGCTACGTCGTCGTGGATGTCACCCGCACGGACGTGACGCCCGTGCTGGGCAAGTACGCCTTCTCCGGCCAGTACAGCCACGCGAACGCGGTGGGCACCATCAACGGGCGCACCATCGCCTTCGAGGGCGGCGAGCGCCCTGGCGCGCACCTGCGCGTGCTGGACGTCACCGACCCGGCGAAAATCCGCCTCATCGCGGAGGTGCGCAAGCGCCCGCAGACGTCCATCCACAACATGGTGCTGGTGGGCACGCGGCTCTACGTGGCCTGGTACCACGAGGGCGTGCGCGTCTTCGACGTGGCCGACCCCGAGCACCCGAAGGAGGTGGCGGCCTTCGACTCCTTCCAGGAAGCGCACCCGCGCAGCACCGACAGCCTCTACCAGGGGGCCATCGGCATCCGCGTGCCGGGCGACGGGCACGTGTACGTCGTGGACCTGTCACGCGGACTGCTGGTGCTGGCGGAGCCGTGACGCGCGGGCGTCACTCCGTCTCGATGCGGTTGCGGCCGTTCTCCTTCGCCCGGTAGAGCCGGGCGTCCGCGGCGCGCAACAGCTCGTCCAGGGAGGTGCCGTCCTTCGGCGCCACCGCGAGCCCCGCGCTGAAGGTGACGTGGAAGGTCTCGCCCGCGTCGCCTTCGAAGGTCATCGCCGACAGCTCCTCCGCGGTGCGGGAGAGGATCTCCTTCGCGCTCTCCGGCGTCTCGCCCAGCAGCGCGACGACGAACTCCTCGCCGCCCCAGCGAGCGCGCAGGTCCTCGCGGCGGAAGCGCGCGCCCAGGAGCCGTCCCAGCCGCATCAGCACGCGGTCCCCCGCGAGGTGGCCGTGCTGGTCGTTCACCTTCTTGAAGTGGTCCACGTCCAGGAAGCACAGCGCGAGCGGCCGGTCGCTCCGGCGCGCCTCCGACAGCCGCGTCGCCACCGCCTCCACGAAGGGACGGCGCAGCATCAGTCCCGTGAGCGCGTCTCGCTCCGTGCGCTCGCGCGACAGCCGCGCCCGCTCCAGCCTCGCGTGCACTCGGGCGCGCAGCTCCTCCTTCAGCACGGGCTTGGCCAGGTAGTCATCCGCGCCGGCCTGGAACGCGGCCAGCCGGAACTCCAGCCCCACCTGCGCGGTGATGAGCAGGATGGGCAGATCCTGCCACTCCGGCGTCAGGCGCAGGATGCGGCACAGGTCGAACCCGCTGGGCCCGGGCATCTGCACGTCCAGGAGCAGCAGGTCCGGACGGTGCTGCGCGAGCGCGTCCAGCAGGCCGTAGGCGTTCTCCAGCCCCACGACCTCCACGGCGTCGCTCACCAGCGCCTGGGAGAGGGCGCGCACCGCCTCCGGGTCGTCATCCACCACCATCACCTTCGAGCGCTCCAGCCGGCGCGTGGCCACCAGCCGCTCCGCCGCGGTGGCGAAGTCCTGCTGGGTGAAGGGCCGGGGCAGGAACAGCGACGCGCCCGCGTGCGCCGCGTTCACGCGCTCCTGCAAGCCTCCGCCCGTGCTGGAGAAGGCCAGCGGCAGGGACTGGTGTCCCTCCATCGCGCGCAGCGCGCTCGCGGTGGCGAGCCCCGCCGCGCCCATGTGCAGGAGCGCCCCGTCCACCCACTGCCGCTCCACCGCGGCGCAGGCCTCCAGGGGCGTGGCGGCCGTCACCACGCGCACCCCTTCGCGCTCGCCCATCTGACGCGCGTCCGCGAGCACGGCCGCGTCCTCGTCCACCACGAGCAGCGTGCCCATGGCGGCGACGACGGCCTCCTCGGACTCCGGCTCCGGGGTGAGGACCGGCAGCGACACCCGGTCCTCCAGCGCACGGAAGCCGGCGTCCACCTGGGCCCAGTCCAGCGTGCCCCCGGTCTTCACCGGCCGGAGCACGTCCTCCAGCGCGCCCGCCGAGATGCTCACGTCGCGAAAGCCGTAGCTGCCCGCGGTGCCGTGCAGCTTGTGCACGACGCTGTAGGCCTCATCCATGGCCGCCGCGTCGCCGTGGCGCCCCTTGCCGAGCAGGGCCTGGAGCATGGCCAGCCGCTCCGGCAGCTTCGCGCCGTAGTCCGCGCTCAAGAGCGCCAGGCTGGCCGCGAAGTCGTCCACGGGCTCCGCGTCCTCCGCGTCCAGGGACTCCCGCGGCGGGGGCGGCGGCTGTGCCACCGCGAAGAGCTGCTCCAGCCACACCGCCAGCTCCTCCGGCCGGTAGGGCTTGTGCACCACGCGCGCCACGCCCAGCTGGCGCGTGAGCAGTTCGTGGCTCTTCAGGTCCTTCCAGAAGGCGGACGCGAAGAGCACCGGCAGGTCCGGCTTCGTCTTGCGCAGCTCCCGGATGAAGTCCGCGCCCGTCATGCCCGGCAGCAGGCCGTCCACGATGGCGGCGTCCACCGGCTTGGATTGGAGCACCTCGCGCGCTTCGGCGGCGGTGCGCGCGGGGGTCACCTGGTAGCCCCTGTCCCGCAGGAAGGTGCAGACCAGGGCCTGGAGATCGCGGTCGTCTTCCAAGAAGAGCAGCGTCTTGTCGTTGCGCGCGGTGCTCATGGCATCGCCTTTCGGGGCTCGGTCGCGGCGTCGCGGCGGGCCAGCAGTCCGTTGAGCAGCTCCCGCACGGAGGCCACCAGCTCCTCCTCGGAAGCGCGGGCCTTCGTCAGGTGCCGGGTGATGCCCAGGGTGAGCTGACGCTGGTCGGTGCGCGACAGCTCGCGGCCGGTGAAGACGATGAGCGGCGTGGCGCGGCCCTTGCCCTGGCGCAGGATGTCCACCACCTCGAAGCCGTCCAGCCGAGGCAGGCCCACGTCCAGCACGATGAGGTCCGGGGGCGTGTCGCGCGCGAGCGCCACCGCGCTCTCTCCGTCCGCCGCTTCGATGCACAGCGCGCCCAGCCGTTCGAATTGCGCGCACAGCACCCGGCGCGTGGTGGCGTCGTCATCCACCACCAGCACGCGCGCCTGGCCCGGCTGGCGCATGGCGTATCGCAGTGTCTTCAGCAACCGGGTTTCATCCACGGGCGTGGGCAGCCAGTCCACCAGCAGCGCCGTGCCCGCGTCCTTCGCCCCCGCGTGCGAGCGCCCGGACAGGGCCAGCACGGGCAACTCGCGCGTGCGCGGCTGTTCCCTCAGGCGGCGCACCCAGTCCAGCACGGCGCCGTCCGGCATCCGCGTGTCCACCAGCAGCGCGTCCGGCAGCGCGTGCTCCACCGCCTGCACGGCCTCCGCGAGCGTGGCGGAGCGCACCACCCGGTAGCCCTCGTGCGACAGCAGGCCGCGCAGCAGGGCGGACAGCTCCGTGTCCGCGGTGACGATGAGCACGTTGTGGCGCGACTCGTCCCGGGGCAGCGGCGCGACGGAGGGAGCGCGCAGGGCCTCCAGGGTGAAGTGGAAGGTGGCGCCCTGGCCCGGGGGACTCGACACCTCGATGCGGCCACCGTGCTGCTCCACGATGGCCTGCGAGATGGCCAGCCCCAGGCCGGTGCCGCCCTTGGAGCGGGTGTCGGACGCGTCCAGCTGCTGGAAGCGGCCGAAGAGGCGGGGGAGCTTCTCCTCCGGGATGCCGGAGCCCTGGTCCGTGACGCTGAAGCGCACCCGGCCGTCCACCGTGAAGCCGGCAGTCACCACCACGGACGCGCCCTGGGGGGAGAACTTGATGGCGTTGGAGACCAGGTTGGTGAGCACCTGGATGAGCCGGTCGCGGTCGCCCTTCACCTGCGGCGCGCCCTCCACGTCCGAGCGCAGGGTGACGTGCGCCGTCTCCGCCATGCCCTGCACGCCCGCGAGCGTGGCCTCCACCAGGTCCTGCGCCGTCTGCGGCTGGAGCTTCAGCTCCAGCATCCCGGACTCCATCTTCTCCAGGTCCAGGATGTCGTTGATGAGGCGGATGAGCCGTTCGGTGTTCGTGCGCGCGATGCGCACCATGTCCAGCGCCTGCGAGGGCAGCTCCCCCACGATGCCGTTCTCCAAGAGGCCCAGCGAGCCGCGGATGGAGGTGAGCGGGGTGCGCAGCTCGTGGCTCACGGTGGAGACGAACTCGTTCTTCATCCGCTCCACGGCCTTGCGCTCCGTGAGGTCGCGCACGAAGACGGTGGTGCGCGGCGGGCCGTCCGCGTGCACGCGCGCGAAGGTGAGCTCCGCGGGGAACACGTCGCCGTCCGCGCGCAGGCACGGCGACTCCAGCCGCGCCGCGCCGCCATCCTGGAGGAGCGCGGCGTGGACAGCTTCCCGCTGCGAGGCCGGCAGCGTCGCGGGCAGCGCCAGCGACATGAAATCCGCGCCCACCGCCCGCGCGGACGGCAGGCGGAAGTGGGTCGCCGCGGAGGGGTTGAACTCCGCGACGCGGCCGGATTCGTCCAGCACCACGATGCCGTCCGGAGACGCCTCCAGGATGGCGGCCTTGCGCGCATCGCTGGCCCGCGCCTCCGCGCTCGCGGCGGACAGGGCCTGGGTGCGCTCCGCCACGCGCACCTCCAGCCCCCGGTTGAGCTCGCCCAGCGCCGCGGACGCCCGCGCCAGCCGCACCAGCACGATGAGCACGTAGCCCACCAGCAGCAGGCACACGCCGAAGAGGACGATGCGCGTGCGCTCCGCGCGGGACTGGGACTGCTCCTGGAGCTGGAGGTAGGTGGTGATGAGGCGCTCGGCCTCGCCGGTGGCGCCATGGTCCAGCAGCGCCTGGTAGGACGCGTCCGTGGCGCGCTGGAGCGCCATCAGCTCCCGCGTGCGGGCCTCCAGGGCGTCCAGCGCGGCGAGGGCGGGGGCGGGCAGCGGCTGCTTCTCACGCGCCCGGGCCAGGCGCGCGAGCGAGGCCTCCACGCGGACCCCCGACGCCTCTCCCGGAGCGCGCGAGGCGAGCAGCACGTCCACGTCCATCGCCTCCACGTGCGCGCGCGGCGCGCCCTGGGGCAGCGCGGCGGCGGTGGCGGCGACGACGCCGGGGAAGGCCTCGCGCAGGCCAGCGAGCTGCTGGTCCTTCTCGCGGGCGGCCGCCAGCAGGACGCGCGAGCCCTCCAACACGCGCAGGTACGTGTCCAGGGACGCGTTGAGCGAGCGCATGCCCTCCGCGGGGAGGAAACCGGGCGCCGTGCGCAGCTGGCGGGCGCGGGCGGCCAGCGCGTCGAAGTCCCGCGCGGAGGAGCCGTGCAGCTGCGCCATGCCCACGCGCTGGCGCAGCACGTCCTGTTCCAGCTCCGACGTGGCCACGCGCAGCTGCCGCAGCTGGGTGCGGTAGTGGTCATGGTCGGCGGTGGAGCCCGGGCGGCCCAGGACGAACAGGGCACACAGCAGCACCAGGGCGCCAGCGGCCAGCGCGGCGGAGCGTTTGGACAGGCGGGGTTCCATCAGGGCACCAGGCGGCGGATTTCCTGCGGCAGGGTCATGGGGTCGAACGGCTTGCCGATGACGCCCACCGCGCCCAGCTCCAGGTAGCGCGCCACCTCCTGCTTCTGGACCTTGGCGGTCATGAAGATGATGGGCGTGTTCGCGGTGGCGGGCTGGGCGCGCAACCGGCCGAACGTGGTGGGCCCGTCCATGCCGGGCATCATCACGTCCAGGAGGATGAGGTCGGGGCCCTCCTGGCCCGCCTTCTCCAGGGCCTCCGCGCCAGAGGACGCGAGCACCGTCTTCCAGCCCCCCACACGGCTCAGGCTCAGCTGCCCGATGGTGCGGATGTCGTCCTCATCGTCCACGAGCAGGACCTTCTCGATTTTCGCCATGGGAGGGAGTGCTCCAGGAAGAGGGGTTTGGATCGCCGTACGGAAGGCAGGGAAAAGTGGATGTCCGTCAGGCGACTTCGGGCCCGGGTTCGCACTCCGGCAGGTCGAAGGAGAAGCGGGTGCCCTCGCTGGGGGAGGTGGTGAAGCGCAGGGTGCCGCCCATGCGGGCCACCAGCCCGTGGGCGATGCTCAGCCCCAGGCCGGTGCCGGGGCGCTTGCGGGTGTCGGACGCGTCCGCCTGGGCGAACTTCTGGAAGACGCGGGACTGGAAGGCCTCCGGGATGCCGGGGCCGTGGTCCTGCACCCCCACGCGCAGGACGCCGGCCTCGCGGGTGAGGAACAGGGTGACGCGCTCGCCCTGGGGGGAGAACTTGATGGCGTTGGAGAGGAGGTTCGCCAGCACCTGGATGAAGCGGTCCTCGTCCACGCGGGCGCGGGCGTGGGGGAGGTCCACCACGGCCTCCAGGCGCACGCCGTATTCGTCCGCGTAGCCCTGGTGGGCCTGGAGCGCCTGGGCGAGCAGCGGCGCGACCTCCGTGGGCGCCAGGTTCAGGTCCAGCCGGCCGGACTCCATCTTCTCCAGGTCCAGGATGTCGTTGATGAGGCGCAGCAGCCGTTCGCTGTTCTTGTGGGCGATGCCCACCATCCGCGCCACCTGCGCGTCCAGCGGGCCGAGGACGCCGCCGCTGAGCAGGCCCAGCGAGCCGCGGATGGAGGTGAGCGGCGTGCGCAGCTCGTGGCTCACGGTGGAGATGAACTCGTTCTTCATCCGCTCCACGCGCTGGCGCTCCTCCTCCAGGAGGCGGGCCTGGGTGACGTCGCGGGCGACGGCGTAGAGCAGCCCCTCCTCCGGGTCCGGCACGGCGTTCCACTGCAGCCAGCGCCAGGTGCCGTCGCGGCAGCGGGCGCGGTGCTCGAACTGGAGGACGGGGATGCCCTCCCGGGCGCGGGCCAGGTGCCGCGTGGTGGCGGCGCGGTCCTCCTCCAGGGCCAGGTCCACCAGGGACGTGCTGTAGAGCTCCGCGTCGGAGAAGCCCAGGGTGCGGCTCCAGGCACGGGACAGGCGCAGGAAGGTGCCGTCCATGGCGGCGATGCAGAGCATGTCCACGGAGACTTCGAAGAAGCGCTCCTGCTGCTCCAGCGCCGTGCGGGCCTCGCGCTCGTCCAGGGCGTTGAGCTCCCCTTCCGCCCAGGCGGCCATGTCCTGGAGCGCGGCGCGGTCCGCGTCCGAGAAGTCCCGGGGCCGCGAGTCGATGAGGCACAGCGTGCCCACGCGGCTGCCGTCCGCGGCGCGCAGGGGGTGGCCCGCGTAGAAGCGGACGAAGGGAGCGCCCAGCACGAACGGGTTGTCGTGGAAGCGCGGGTCCTTCAGCGCGTCCGGCACGATGAAGGTGGCGGGCGAGAGGATGGCGTGGGCGCAGAAGGACAGCTCGCGCGGCGTCTCCGTGCCGTCCAGACCGTGGCGGGCCTTGAACCACTGGCGGTTCTCGTCCACCAGCGAGACGAGCGCGATGGGCACCCGGAACAGGTGCGCCGCGGCGCGAACGATGCGGTCGAAGCGCTCGTGGGCGGGCGTGTCCAGCAGACACAGCGAGCGCAGCGCCTGGAGGCGCCGCGGCTCATCCGCGGGCGTCGGGGGAGGAAGCATGGCGTACCTTCCGTGCTACCCCACTTGTCTGCCATTGGGGAGAGTGGCCCGCCCGAAGGCCCGGCCCCTGGGTCAGGAGGACAGGCGGGCGGGCATCTGGTTGCAGTCCAGGAGGATTTGTCTGCTCAAGTCGCCGCGCTAACCGGCACGGCGCTTGCGGGCGGCCCGCGGCTTCTTTCGGGGCGTGGGAGTGGGCGAGGACCCGGGCGCCGATTTTGGGGGCATGACTGACACCACCGTGCGCACCACGCGCGCCACGGCCTTGAGTTGGCGGGGCTCCAGGTCGCGCAGCGTGCGCACCAGGCGGCGCAGCTCCAGCGGGTCCTCCTGACGCGGAGCGGCCTGGGGCGACACTGGAGCGGTGCCGGGCCCCACGCCCAGGAGCGCGTCCGCGGACACGGACAGCACGTCACACAGCCGCCGCAGGGTCTGGGCGCGGGGCAGCATCTTTCCGCGCTCCATGCGGCTGTAGACCTCCATGGCGATGCCCACGCGGTCCGCCACGTCCGCCTGCGTGAGACCCAACCGCAGCCGCGCGTCGCGGGCGGCGGCTCCAAACACCGTGTTCAGCTTTGCATTCACCGGAGCGGGCACGCGGCAAAACCTTGCATCTCTCCCCCGGGGCGCAAGTTTTCGGGGGCCTGCGCTCAGCGTTCACGCAACGCGAGCGCGCCCTGGATGATGAGGCCCATGGCCTTCAACCCCTCTTCATCCAGGGGCCTCAGCGCGCGCACCAGCCGGCGCAGGGAGGGGGGATCCTCCTCGCGGTCCGCCAGGGCCAGCGTGAGCGCCTCGTCCGGGGGCGAGGGCCCGTCCAGCCCCAGCAGCGTGTCCGCGCGGATGCGCAACACCATGCACATGCGGCGCAAGGTGGTGGAGCTGGGCAGCACGCGCCCGCGCTCCATGCGGCTGTAGACCTCCATGGCGATGCCCACCTGGCCGGCGACGTCGCCCTGGGTCAGGCCCTGCCGCTCCCGGGCCTGTCGCGCCGCGGTGCCCACCGTGATGGCCAACTCCTCGTTCATTGCCGCTCACCACCCCTGGCCGGACCGTGTCTCCCATGAAGTCAGGTGTCCGGCATCCTACCTGACACGGCAGCAACACTACCCCAAGGGGCGTGCGCCATGCTATGGACCCTGGAGGTCACTTCCATCCTTGCGCGCATGCATCCTCTCAGCCACGTCCTCCCTCTGGGATTCAACCCTCCACGTCCCGAAGCACTCGGGCTTTCCTTCCACGTAGGAGGCGCCACCCCATGAACCTGGAGGGAGGACATCCGCTGCTCCTTCAGCCCCAGGAGGTGGTGGGCAGCTTCCGGCTGTTGAAGCGCCTGGCCACGGGGGGCTTCGGCACCGTGTTCCTGGCGGAGACCGGGGGGTTCCAGGTGGCGCTGAAGTTCGCGCTCCAGGGGCCGCAGGACTCCGAGGAGGGCTCGCAGGCGGACGCGCGCACGCTCAAGGAGGTGAGCGTGCTGCACCGCATGACCCATCCCAACGTGGTGGCGTTGCGCGGCTACCACCGCTGGCCGCACCCGCGCACGGGCTACCTGTTCCTGGTCATGGACTACGTGGAGGGTCCCACGCTGTCCGACTGGGCGATGGAGGCGAAGCCCACGGCGCGGCAGGTGGCGCGGCTGTTCGCGGAGCTGGCGCTGACGCTGGACTTCATCCACCGCGCCGGCGTGCGCCACCGCGACATCAAGGGCAGCAACATCATCGTGCGCGCGTCGGACGAGCGGCCGGTGCTGGTGGACTTCGGCGCCAGCGACCACGCCTGCGCCCCGGTCATCACCGACGGGCGGCCGCCGCCGGGCACGCCCAGCTACCGCAGCCCGGAGCTCCTGCGCTACTGGCTGAGCAACCCCCTGGGCATGGCCCGCTACGACTACCAGCCCACGGACGACCTCTATTCGCTGGGGCTCACGCTCTTCCAGGTGCTCACCGGGGACTTCCCCTATCCCCCGGACCTGCCGGCCGCGGCGCTGCTGGGCGGAATCCAGGCGATCAAGGGGCGAACCGCGCGTTCGCTCAACGCGCGCGTGCCCCGCGCTCTCGATGACATCTGTGGGCGGCTGCTGCGACTGGAGGCCAGCGAGCGCTACCAGATGGGCGCGGATCTCTACGCCGACCTGAGCGCGGCGCTGGAGCGCGCCCCGGACAGCTGGGACACGCCGCTGTTCAACACACCGCCGCCCCACGAAGCGGTCACGGAGGAGTCCGACGCGTACTTCGACGGCAACGAGGAGGCCCGCGAGCTGCGACGCTGGACCCGCTCGCAGGAGCGGCGCATCCCCGGCGCCGCGCCCCACTCCAGCGCGCCCACGCCGTCCGTGCCGCCTCCGCCCGGACCGACGCTGGGGCTGGCCGCGCCCCTGCCCCCGCCCATGCCCTGGTGGGTGGCCCGGCGGCTGGCGTGGCGGCGGCGGTGGGAGCGGTGGCTCCGGCGTCTGGGATTGCGCCGGGACAGGTGAACCCGAGGAGTCCCATGGATTCCATCCGACCCTGGACGTTTGACGGCGACAGGGTTTGTGCTACCTGCGGGGTTGAGCGATTCACGCTCCACCTGGGAGGTTGGAAGGCAGGCCATGAAGACGCCCGATACGACGACGGAGGAGAACCCCGGCATGCCCCGCCGGCCGCGCGTGCTGTTCACGGTGGGAGGCACGGCCTTCGAGTTCGTGCGCAAGCTGGAGGTGCGCTCCACCGGAGAGCTGCTGATGCTGGCGCGGCGGCGCTACCGGGGCGGGATGGGTGGCCCGGTGGTCATCAAACGGCTGCGCAACCCGTCCGGCTTCGTGGAGCGGCGGCGGCTGGTGGAGGAGGTGGAGCTGACGTTCCGGCTCAACCACCCAGGCATCGCGAAGGTCTACCACCTGAAGGCGTACCGGGGCGTTCCGCACGTGGTGATGGAGTACGTGGAGGGCCGGTCGCTGGACACGGTGCTCAACCTGGTGGCCATGCGGCGCAAGCCCATGTCCCCGGCCTTCGGAGCGTGGGTCGTCTCCGAGGTGGCGGAGGCGCTGCACCACGCGCACACGCTGCGGGATGAGTGGAACCGGCCGCTGGGCATCGTGCACCGGGACGTGAGCCCCCGGAACCTGCGCCTGGGCGTGCATGGCGAGGTGAAGCTCACGAACTTCACGGCCGCGTTCTCCACGCTGCCGGGGCGGGAGATCACCAGCCGCCCGCTGGTGAAGGGGGACGTGGCGTATGCCTCGCCGGAGGCGCTGCGGCGCGAGCCCCTGGACGCGCGCAGCGACCTGTTCTCGCTGGGGCTGGTGCTGCTGGAGGTGCTGACGGGGACGCACCCGCTGGCGCAGGGGGACACGGCGCCTCCGCCCCCGCCGGACCTGCCGCTGGTGCAGGCGCAGGGGCCCACGTGGATGCCCCTGACGGAGGTCGCGGCGCGGATGGCGCTGGTGGGGCCTGGGGAGGTGGAGCGCATGGCTCGCGACGTGCCGGAGGGACTGCGCGCGGTGGTGGTGCGGGCGCTGCGTCAGGCCCCGGCGGACCGCTTCGGCACGGCGGCGGAGCTGGCTTCCGCGCTGAGGGAGTGGCTGCGGGATCATGCGCCCGCGTACGGGCGGCAGGCCGCGGCGGAGGAGGTGGCGGAGGCGGCCCGGGAGGCCACCGGCCGGCGCAACCAGGCGGAGCTGCTGGAGGGAGGGCTGCACCCGGAGGAGCTGACCGCGGAGGAGGCCGCGATGGCGTCCGAGGCCACCGTCTCGGAGGGTCCACCGCCGTTCCTTGGGGGGGACGACGTGACGCCGGACCTGAATGACGAGCCCTTGCCCGTGGAGGACCTGGATGAGCTGGCCAGCCCGGACGAGGAGGCCCCGGGAGACGACTTCGACGACGACGACGACGGCCACCAACCCGTGTGAGCCCGGTACCTGGGACTCGGGTCACCCGAGTCCCCCGGGACCAGCGGGGTACCGAATGGCGGCCATGACTGTCTTTTCCGGACTTCGTGCGAGCCGCAAAACATTGCAGTGTTTGGCAAAGCTTCCGTGAGTTGCTTGATTCCTTTCACTCAGCAACCCACCGCGTCACCCGGCCGGCGCGTTCCTCCAGATGGGGCGCCGAGGGGGGATGACAAATCCTGTCACCCGAGGGTCCGCCGCGACTGACACGCATTCCACCCGCCAGTCAGCGCAAACCCAGACATTGACAGACTTTCACAGGAACCAATAAAAGGCGTGACAGTATTTTCACCCGCTGGCACTGTGAATTGCGTTTCCAGCTGTAGTCCAGACATACGCCGAGGGCCGGGAGGTCCCCCCGGGTCGGCGTAGGCCTGTCCATTCCCTCCATTTTCCATGACGTCCCCCGGCCGTGCTCGCTCCGAGCGCGGCACGGGAAACGTGTCTCCGGGCTCCGGCCCGG
Source organism: Corallococcus sp. AB032C (assembly GCF_003668935.1). Classification (NCBI taxonomy): domain Bacteria; kingdom Pseudomonadati; phylum Myxococcota; class Myxococcia; order Myxococcales; family Myxococcaceae; genus Corallococcus; species Corallococcus sp. AB032C. The sequence continues at coordinate 31,969 of NZ_RAWP01000059.1, forward strand.
GCACGTGAGGCCGGCGCGTGCCCGCTGTGAGCCATTGGTTCTTTCCCTGACTGTCTTTGTCTCCCCAAGGAGTGTCGAGTGAAGCGAACGTCCCCTCGTTGGTTCCGGTCGCGCGGCATGTTGGGCGCGCTCTTGCTGTCCCTGTCTTCCCCGTGGATCGCCGCGTGTAGCTCCGGCTCGAGCGCGCCGGAGCCCTCCGCGCCCGCCGACCAGACGCAGTCCCAGGTCACCGTCTCCATCGGTGCTCAGGACCTCTTCAGCCAGGCCGCGAAGGGCCGCGTCTCCGCCCAGGCCTTCTCCTACAGCGACGTGAAGAGCATCCGCGTCGATGTCTCCGAGCAGGGCGCTGGTGGCCTCGTCATCTTCAAGAACTTCGACCTCTTCACCTCCGCCGGGGCGTGGACCGGGAAGCTCCCCTTCCTCCCCAAGGCCAAGGCCCTCACGTTCTTCGCCCGCGCGCTCGATGCCTCCGGGAATCTTCTGTTCTCCGGCACCCTCGACGCCACGCTGAACCTCGACTTCGAGACCGTCACCATCCCGCTGGCTCCGGCCAACAACAACGCGGTCATCTCCCTCCCTCGCATCCGAAAGATCAGCATCCCCAGTGCCTTCGCCTCTTCGCAGTCGGGCAACATCACCTTCGCGGTGGAAGCAACGAATGGCGAAGTGCTCCGCTACGCCATCACCTCCGCCGTCACCGGCAGCGGCACCTTCTCCCCGCTCAACGGAGCCATCACGCTGCAGAACACCGCGGGCGCCTTCGTCTCCCAGTACACGCCGCCGACGGTGTCCTCCGAGACGATCTTCAACCACACCGTCACGGTGACCAACCCCGCGGGCCACTCCATCAGCACCACCTTCACCACGAAGGTGAAGCCGCCGGAGACCTCCAACGGTGTCATCGACACCTCCGTCGCCGTCCTCTTCAATCCCGTCATCAACGGCCTCAACGGCCTGCGCGTGCGGGAGACCAGCAACGTCATCTTCACGGCGGACGTGAGTGACGACGGTGCCCAGGAAGCGCTCACCTACGCCTGGAGCTTCACGCCCGCCACGGGCACCACCTTCGACCCCGCGCCCGCGTTCACCGGGGACACCAACCCCTCCACGCTCCAGAACTACACCCCCGCCGTGCAGGGTGACCTGAAGCTCGCCGTCACGGATGGCAACAACGGCACCACCACGCTCACGTACAAGCTCACCCCGGATCAGTTCCCGGACAACCCTGTCGCCGAAGGGCCGCTGGATGGCATCAACAGCATCCGCAACGGCCGGGACCACACGTGCACCCTCTTCAACAACGGCTCGGTGCGGTGCTGGGGCTACGGCGCCTTCGGACAGCTGGGCTACGAGAACACCCAGAGCATCGGTGACAACGAGCTGCCCTACACGGCCGGCGAGGTGAAGCTGCTTGGCAAGGCCACGAAGATCGCGATGGGTGGCAACCACTCGTGCGCGCTGATGGACACGGGCCTGGTGCGCTGCTGGGGCCTGAACAACTACGGGCAGCTCGGTTACAACAACACGGCCAACCTGGGTGATGGCGAGCCGGTGGCCAGCTTCGGCTACGTGAACCTGGGCGGCCCGGCCACGCGCATCACCGTGGGCGAGACGCACTCCTGCGCGGTGATGGCCACGGGCAAGGTGCGCTGCTGGGGCCGCAACCAGTACGGACAGCTGGGCTACGGCCACACCAACAACATCGGTGATGACGAGCAGCCCTGGAGCGCGGGTGACGTGGACCTGGGTGGCGTCACGGCCACGGATGTCGTCGCGGGCTCCAACCACACCTGCGCGCTGCTCTCCAACGACAAGATGCTCTGCTGGGGCTACAACCTGGAGGGCCAGCTCGGCTACACCCACGCCAGCCACATTGGCGACAACGAGGTGCCGGGCAGCCAGACCGCGGTCGAACCGAGCGGTCCGATTGCACAGCTCGCCCTGGGCAACAACCACACCTGCGCCCTGCTGAAGACGGGCACCCTGCGGTGCTGGGGCGCCAATGGCCTGGGCCAGTTGGGCACCGGGCAGGCCGGCGGCAACTTCCTGTTCAAGGATTCCGGCAGCATCGACCTGGGCACCGGCGCCCTGCAGGTCACCGCGGGCGTGAGCCACACCTGCGCCCTGCTCTCCACGGGCAGCGTGCGGTGCTGGGGGCAGGCGAACTTCGGACAGACGGGCTACGGGACCACGACGGCGCGCAACACGCCGGGCCCGGCCGTGGACCTGGACGGAGCCACCGCGTACCAGGTGGCGGCCTCCTCCTCCGGAAACTACACCTGCGCGCTGCTCTCCACGGGCAAGGCGCGGTGCTGGGGCCAGGGCAACTCCGGTCAGCTCGGCTACGGCAACACCAATCACATCGGTGACAACGAGCAGCCCTCCGCCGCGGGCGACATCCAGATCCTGCCTCCCGCGCCGTAGTCGCAGCCCTCATCGCGGGCGCCCGCAGGACCGGGCGCCCGCCTGTTTTCGTCTGTCATCCCCTTCGCCTTCAGGAGTCTTCCGTGCAGAGGTCATCCCCTCGTTGGTTCCGTTCGCGCGGCATGTTGGGCGCGCTGCTGCTGTCCCTGTCTTCGCCGTGGATCGCCGCATGTAGCCCTGGCTCCAGTGCGCCCGAGCCCTCCGCGCCCGCCGACCAGACGCAGTCGCAGGTCACCGTCTCCATCGGTGCGCAGGACCTCTTCAGCCAGGCCGTGAAGGGTCGCGTCTCCGCCCAGGCCTTCTCCTACAGCGACGTGAAGAGCATCCGCGTCGATGTCTCCGAGCAGGGCGCTGGTGGCCTCGTCATCTTCAAGAACTTCGACCTCTTCACCTCCGCCGGGGCGTGGACCGGGAAGCTCCCCTTCCTCCCCAAGGCCAAGGCCCTCACGTTCTTCGCCCGCGCGCTCGATGCCTCCGGGAATCTTCTGTTCTCCGGCTCGCTCGACGCCACGCTGAACCTCGACTTCGAGACCGTCACCATCCCGCTGGCCCCGGCCAACAACAACGCCGTCATCTCACTGCCGCGCATCCGGAAGATCAGCATCCCCAGCGCCTTCGCCTCTTCGCAGTCGGGCAACATCACCTTCGCGGTGGAAGCAACGAATGGCGAAGTGCTCCGCTACGCCATCACCTCCGCCGTCACCGGCAGCGGCACCTTCTCCCCGCTCAACGGAGCCATCACGCTGCAGAACACCGCGGGCGCCTTCGTCTCCCAGTACACGCCGCCGACGGTGTCTTCAGAGACGGTCTTCAACCACACCGTCACGGTGACCAACCCCGCGGGCCACTCCATCAGCACCACCTTCACCACCAAGGTGAAGCCCCCGGAGACCTCCAACGGTGTCATCGACACCTCCGTCGCCGTGCTCTTCAACCCCGTCATCAACGGCCTCAACGGCCTGCGCGTGCGCGACACGCAGAACGTCATCTTCACGGCGGACGTGAGTGACGACGGTGCCCAGGAAGCGCTCACCTACGCGTGGAGCTTCACGCCCGCTACGGGCACCTCCTTCGACCACGCGCCCGCGTTCACCGGGGACACCAACCCCTCCACGCTCCAGAACTACACCACCGCCGTGCAGGGTGACCTGAAGCTCGCCGTCACGGATGGCAACAACGGCACCACCACGCTCACGTACAAGCTCACCCCGGATCAGTTCCCGGACAACCCTGTCGCCGAAGGGCCCCTCGACGGCACCAACGCCATCCGCGGCGGCAGCAATCACACCTGCGCGATGCTGAATGACGGCACGGTGCGGTGCTGGGGCTACGGCAACTTCGGCCAGCTGGGCTACGCAAGCACCAACAACTGGGGTGATACCCAGGCGCGGCTGCCGTATCTGGCGGGCCCGGTGGGCATCCTGGGCAAGGCCACCAAGCTGGCCACGGGCGGTGACCACTCCTGCGTCCTGCTGGACACGGGCCTGGTGCGCTGCTGGGGACGCAACGACTTCGGTCAGCTCGGTTACAACACCACGCAGAACCTGGGCGACGGCGAGGCCGTGACCGAGTTCGGCTATGTCAACCTGGGCGGGCCCGCCATCCGCATCGCGGCTGGCAAGGACCACACCTGCGCGGTGATGGCCACCGGCAAGGTCCGCTGCTGGGGACGCAACAACGCGGGCCAGCTGGGCTACGGCAACACGGACACCATCGGCGACAACGAGCAGCCCTGGAGCGCGGGTGACGTCGACCTGGGCGACAACACCGCCACCGACGTCGTCACAGGCGAAGAGCACACCTGTGCACTGCTCTCCACCGGCAAGGTGCTGTGCTGGGGCCTCAACACCTTCGGGCAGCTCGGCTACACGCACCTCCAGACCGTGGGCCTCTCCAACAAGCCCAGCAGCCAGACGCCGGTGGAGCCCACGGGACTTGTGGCCCAGCTCGGCGCGGGCCACAACTTCACTTGTGCGCTGCTTCGCTCCGGCTCCGTCATCTGCTGGGGCAGCGCCACCAACGGCAAGCTGGGAGGAGATAGCCCCACCTACGATTACTACTCCTCCTGCGCTGACTACTCCGGCTGGTGCACGTTCCGGAGGCTCCCTGGCCCGGGCGTGCAGAACGCCACGTCCGCGGTGAACTTCGGCGGAGTCACCGCCCTGCAGGTGTCCGTGGGCTCGGAGCACGCGTGCGCCTTGCTCTCCACCGGCACCGTGCGGTGCTGGGGCCTCAACAACTACGGACAGCTCGGATACGGCAACACCACGAGTTTGGGCACTCCGGGCGGCGCGGTGGACCTGGACGGCGCGACGGCCTACCAGATCAGTGCCTCCTCCGGGAACCACACCTGCGCGCTGCTCTCCACGGGCAAGGCGCGCTGCTGGGGCCGGGGCACCTACGGTCAGCTCGGCTACGGCAACACCAACCACATCGGTGACAACGAGCTGCCCTTCGGCGACGTCCAGCTCCTGCCGCCCACGCCGTAGTTCCTGAGCACTCGCGGGCGCCTGGCACACACCGGGCGCCCGCTTCGCCGTCTTCCCGTGTGAGCCATGACGAAGCCTGCCGCCGCCCTCACGCTCCTGCTGTTGTGCACCGCCGCCGCGTGCACCACTCCGTCGTCCACGGGTGACACACCTCTGGAGCCCACGTCCGCGGTGACGTTCAACATCACGGCGGACACCGTCGGCTCCCAATCCCAGACACGGCGCGCACTGAGCTTCTCCTTCGCGGACGTGGCGCGCATCCGCATCGACGTGGAGGACGCGGCCAGCCACAGCGCGCTGTTCTCCAACTTCGACCTGGTGCCCTCCCCCTCCGGGTGGTCCGGCACCATGCCGTCCCTGCCGCGCCATCAATCCCTCACCTTCATCGCGCGGGCCTACGACGGGAACAGCGCGCTCCTCTTCCAGGGCAGCACCACGCAGACGCTCATCGCGGACCGGGAGTCCGTGGCCATCACGCTGGCGCCCACCAACGACGGCGCGCCCATCACCCTGCCGCGCATCCCCCGCATCCAGCTCCCCGGTGAGCTCGTCTTCGGCCAGCCCGCCACCGTCACCTTCTTCGTCGAGGCCACCTCCGGCGAGGCCCTCACCTTCGCCCTCACCGCCGCGAACGACGGCGGCGCCTTCGTGCCCTCCAGCGGGACGTTCACGCTCACCGGGACCTCCGGCGCCTTCGTCGCCCGCTACCTGCCGCCCTTCGGCATCCCCAGCCCCACGGACTACACGCACTCGCTCACCGTCACGAACCCGGCGGGGCACTCGGTCAGCACCACCTTCGTGACGCGCGTCCTTCCCGCGGATCAATCCACGGACTCGCTGGGCACCACCGTGCGCATCCTCTTCGCTCCCGTCATCCAGGGCCTGGCCGCGTCCCGCCTCGCGGGCACCTCCGAGGTCGCGTGGTCCGCCACCGTGTCGGATGATCAACCCGCCCGCACGCTCGACTACGCGTGGAACTTCATCCCGGACGCGCCCGTGACGCCCGCTCCGGGCTTCACCACCCAGGCCAACCCCACCGTCCTCCAGCACTACGCGCCCTCGCTCCTGGGCCGGCTGTCCCTCCAGGTCACCGACGCCGCCGGGGCCCGCACCACCGCCACCTACCGCCTGGGCGCGCAGCAGTTCCCCGACGCTCCCGTGCGGACCGGTGGCCCCACCGACGTCGCCCAGCTCCGCGCTGGGGACAGCCACACCTGCGCCCTGCTCAACGACGGCTCCGTGCGCTGCTTCGGCAGCGGCGCGCAGGGCCGGCTCGGCTACACCGGCACCGCCAACGTCGGTGACGACGAGACGCCCGCGTCGAAGGGCCCCGTGCCCCTCGCTCCCAGCGAGAAGGCCGTGCAGCTGGCCACCGGCCTGGGCCACACCTGCGCCCTGCTCTCCACCGGGCGCGTGCGCTGCTGGGGCGCCAATGCCTCCGGCCAGCTCGGCCTGGGCCATACGCGCACCATCGGCGACGACGAACCCATCGCCAGCGTGGGCACCGTCGACCTGGGCGGCGCACGCGCGCTGCGCATCACCGCGGGCGACCGCCACACCTGCGCGCTCCTCTCCTCCGGCCACGTGCGCTGCTGGGGCGACAACACCCACGGACAGCTGGGCCTGGGCCACACCGACACCCTGGGCGACAACGAGCCTCCGCCCACCACCGACGTCCCCGTCGGCGCTCCCGTGCAGGACCTGGTCGCGGGCGGCGACCACACCTGCGCCCTGCTCTTCTCCGGCCGCCCACGTTGCTGGGGCGCCAACGCCTACGGACAACTGGGTTACAACCGTGATGATGATGTCGGTGACACCGAGTTGCCGTCGTCAGCGGGTGACGTGGACGTGGGCGGCACCGCCGTGCAGCTGGCCCTGGGCACGAACCACACCTGCGCCCTGCTGGACACCGGCGCCCTGCGCTGCTGGGGCGCCAACGCCTACGGACAGGTGGGCAACGGCAACCCCGACTACGCCACGTCCCTTACCGCAGTGACGTTGGGCTCGGGCCTCCGCGCCGTCCAGGTCGCAGCCGGTGCGCAGCACACCTGCGCCCTGCTCGAGTCCGGCCAACTCCAGTGCTGGGGCAACGGCGCCCGGGGACGGCTGGGATACGCCAACACTCGCTCCCTCTCCGCGCCCGGCACCGCGTTCATCGACGTGGGCGGCGCTCCCGCCACCTCCGTCACCGCGGGCGGCCAGCACACGTGCGCCGTGCTCTCCTCTGGCCGGGCGCTGTGCTGGGGCTTCAACACCTCCGGACAGCTCGGCTACGGCCACGTGCGCGCCATCGGCGATGACGAGGCACCCGCGCTCGCCGGGGGCATCCTCCTCGTGTCGCCCTGACGCCGCGCACGGGAGGGCCCTGATGCCTTGCGGCCTGCCCTCCAGGCCCGGGCGGGCGCTTCCGGAGCGGGGTGCCGGACACAGGGGGCGATGACGTGACGCAGGAGCTGAATGAGGAGCACCTGCCCGTGGAACGCCCCCCTGCGCGCGTGGACCGGAAGCGGAGCTTCCAGGCCTGTGATTCCTTCTGGTCTGGTAGTTTCGCGGGCGGAGGCCGTCCCGCTTGCCCTTCTCCTTGTCCGCGTTGAACCTGCCCCTGGTGCTCGGGGGACTGCTTCTCTTCACGGCGGCCCAGGCTCAGTCAGCATCATCTGTTCGCGAGCGCAGGGACAGGCGGGTGGTGCTCCCTCGCCCTGGTGAGCCCATCCTGGAGGTTCCAGTCGCGGCGGGCATCCTGACGACCCTCGTCCTCGATTCGGCGCTGGACCGGGCCTCCATGGAACTGGAGGGCCGCACTCGCTTCAAGCTCGTAGACGTGGGCGAGCGCTCCATCAACCTGGAGCCGGTGGTGGAGCTGGGCGCGGGTGAGCATCTGATGCTCCGCGTGCGCTTCGCGGATGGAGCCTTCCCCGAGCATGCGGTCTTCGCTCTCGTGTCTCACCCAGCCGTGGTGGACACCCGCGTGGAAGTATCCCGTCGTCCACTGGCCCCCGAGGCGCTTCAGGCGGAGTTGTCCGAGGTGCGCGCCCAGCTTGCGGCGAAGGAGGCCGAGCTTGCCGCACTCCGCGCACGCGGCGATGCGGGTAGCCCTGCGGCTCTCGCTCTGGCGGGGCTTCTCGGCGTGGACGGGGTATCGGCCAGGAAGGTTGGCCTTCAGCCCGAGACGGAGATGCAGTCCTCACTGCGTGTCATGAACGGCTTCAGCCTTCGCGCGTCTGCCTGGAGAGTGGTGTCCGTGGAGGTGAAGAACTACGGAAAGACACCTTGGACGCCCACGGAAGCGCGTCTCACCCATTCAACGGGCGGTGTGCCGGTGCAGGTGCTCGGCGTTCACATGAAGCAGCCGCAGATTGGGCCCGGAGAGGTTGGCACCGTTGTGGTGGAGACGAAGGTGCCTGCCTGGGATGCGGGTACGTTGTTCCGCTTGGAGTTGGTGGATGCCACGGGCACGCGTCCTCTTCTCGTTCCATCTGTCGCGCTGTAGAGGTTGGTCATGTTGACGGTCATTCACCACCCCGCGCAGCTCCCGCCCGGGTACATGATTCACGGCTGGCGCGTGGTGAAGCTGCTGGGCGCGGGCACCTATGGTGCCGTCTATCGCGTGGAGATGAACGGCCGCCACTTCGCGATGAAGATCGCGATGCACCGGCCCGGGAGCGGCGACGCGGAGCAGGCGGACGCACGGTTGAAGCGTGAGCTGGGCTGCCTCGTTCACCTGACGCACCCGAACATCGTCGGCGTGCACGGTCACGGTCGCTTCCCGGACTTCGAAACAGGGTGGCTCTACGTTCTGCTCACCTTCGTAGAGGGCTACACCCTGGCGGAGTGGGTGGAGCGGGTGCACCCCACGGCCCAGGAGGTGGTCCGCGTCTTCGAGAAGCTCGCGGGCGCCATGGACTACATGCACGGGCGCGGCGTCTTCCACCGCGACTTGAAGCTCGCCAACATCATGGTGCGCGCCAAGGACGGCGAGCCCGCCATCCTCGACTTCAGCGCAGGCGACTACACGCACGCCGAGGATTTGACGGATGCGCCCCTGCCGCCCGGCACCCGGCGCTATCGCTCGCCCGAGGCTGCGCGCTTCTTCAAGGAGCATGGAGACGAGCGGGGCGCGCGCTATGAGTTCAAGGTGACGGATGACGTCTACGCGCTGGGCGTCTGCCTTTATGACGTGCTGACGACGGCGGAGCCCGCGAGCGGTTCCCCGAAGGCGGCCGTGGAGGGACGCTGGGTGCCCAGGTCCGCCCGGGAGTTGAACGCGCGGGTGCCGGCGGGACTCAGTGACGTGGCGATGCGCTTCATCGCGCGCGAGCCCGAGCAGCGCCCCCCCACGGCGGAGGTGATGCGCCGCGAGTTGGCGGCCCTCGCGGGCGAAGCGGGACCGGAATGGACCGTTCCCGTCCACGTCCCCTCCTTGAAGCCCCCTACCGCTCCCGCCTCCAACACGGATGAGGAAACGCCCCCCGCCCGCCGCGTGAGGCGGGCCCGCGCCGTGGATGCCGGAGTGGCGCTCCTCGTCGTGGCGGCCGTGGCGGGGGCCTTCATGTGGCTGCGTCCTGCGTCGCATTCTGTCTCCAGTGAGGACGTTGAGCATCCGCCCGCGCCCACTTCGCCTGGGGATGCGGGAGTTGCCTCCCTCGTTCCAGGACCCATGTCCCTCCAGGATGCGGGCCCCTCACCTGACGCGGGCGACGTGCTGACCGCGTCGTCCCCTGGGGTAGCTTTGCCCCCACTCGATTCTGTCCGGAAGGAAAGCTCCGCCGTGAAGCGTGCTCCCATCGTCGCAAGCCCGTCCAAGAAGGACTCCACCTCCAGCACCAGGGCGGAGTTCCTCGCGAAGTGTGCTGCGGCGAGCGCCGCCGTCGCCCTGCAACTCGGCTGCCCTAGCAGCTCCCAGGTGCGTCCTGAATCAGGAGCGTGCCCCGAGGAAGCACGCAACGCCATGTTCCGAGGAACTGGAAATGGAGGGCTCGATCTGATGCAGAACCGTACTTGGGTGCAGGTCACCATCGACAGGAGCCAGCCGGGCGACCCTGGTGATTTGGGGGTCTTCAGGGATGGCCCCGTGACAGGCGTTGTCTTCAAGGGCAATCGCACCATCCCCAAGGGAACGGTGTTCTCCGGCCGGTTGTGGACGGGAGACGGGACGTTCCTGCTGGCCCGCTACACCGAAGCGCACCTCCCGGACGGACGCACGCTGCCGGTGTGCTTTGCCATTGGGGATGAGGGCCCCGAGGGAGCTTGGGAGGGCTCCAAGCCGGGGGCAGTTGTCTACTCTCGTGTCGGGTATGCCTATGCCATGGACCGCTGGCCCTGAGTCTGGAACGTAAAGACTCGTTGCGTTTCCGTCGCTGCGGAGGCCATTCCGGGGATAGCAGGGAAATTCGAACTAGATGACCCGTAGCGTCGTTCACGCGTGGAGGCAGCCGGAGGTAGCTTTCCGTCTGCCTTTGCGCGGCTCCCTCGCGCGGGCATTCAGGAGCCCCCTTCATTTCCAGTGGTGCTGACTCCCGGCTCGCCGGGGGCACGGTCCTCTTTTCCCACGCGGGAACCGCTTACGAGTTCTTCCAGGAGCTGGGCATTGGCCGCAATGGCGAGCGAGTCCTCTTCGCCCGGCCCCGAACGCCCTCCGGCTACAGGGGGAAGGTCCTCGTGAAGTGCGTGCCCCTGCCGGAAGGGGCCGCGCCGGAGAAGTTCCAGCGGGCGCGGGCGCGGCTGGAAGAGGAGGTGCGGCTGGCGCAATTCCTCCAGCACCCCAACATCGCCCGCGTCCATGGCCTCTTCGAGATGAAGTTTGGAGAGGCACGAGGCCTGGGCGCCGTCATGGAGTGCGTGGAAGGCTTCAGCCTGGACACCCTCCTCACCATCGCCCAGCTGCGCGGGCGCTACTTCTCCGAGGCCTTCGTCCTCTACGTGGGCGCGGAGGTGGCGGCGGCCCTTGCGCATGCACACACCCGCACGGACGACGCGGGCAACTCGCTGGGCATCGTCAACCGGGACATCAACCCCGGTTGCATCCGCCTGCGGCCTGGTGGGGGCGTGGTGCTGACGGACTTCGGCGTCGCTTGCTCCAGTCTGCAAGGGCGCCTCGCTACGACGCTGCCGCGTCCTCCAGGAGAAGTCATCTACGCTTCACCCGAGGCGCTGGTGGGGGCGGTGACGGATGCGAGAAGCGACCTCTTCTCCCTGGGGCTGGTGCTGCTGGAGTTCGCCACGGGGCGACACCTCTACTACCCGGGGAATCTCAAGGTGGAGGACGAGTCCCCTCGGCTCTCGCGGGAGCAGAGCCAACGCGTGCTCGCGGCCATGACCACGACAATGGACATGAACCTGCCGCCCTTCGTGGAGGACGCCGTCCAACGCGCCATGGTGTTCAGCGGGAAGGACGTGAAGGAGGCCGCGTTCGGGCTGTCCACCTCGCCGCGCTCCGTCTTCCTCCGGCTGCTGTGCCGCGAGCCGGCGTCTCGCTACCCGACAGCGGCGGCGCTGGAGCTGGAGTTGCGCGGGCAGCTCGCGCGGCTGGGGCCGTACAGCGCGGCGGATGCGGTGAAGGAAGTAGAGACCGCCCTCTTTGAAGGCGGCGAGGCCCTGGAGGAGCTGAATCTGCTGGAGGACGAGGGCGGCATCGTCCCGGCCTTTCCGTCGCGGAGTCAGGACGCCATCCGCACGGAGCCGCACCCGCTGCGCAGCGCGGACGAGACGACGACAGAGCCGGGACCGGGCGCCTTGCGCCTGCCACGGCATTAACAGTCGCTGGCTCGACGCAGCCGACCTTCCCCCTGTGTGGCAGCGCTGGGCCCGCGGGTGCCGGGCTGAATGTCAGACGTGTGTCCTTTGCTCTCCTTGGGAGGTGTCACGCCCAGGGGGCGTGGATGCGAATGACACGAAGTTGCTCTCCCCCACGCCGCAGGGGACGCCGCGGCCGGGGGCCTTCGCCTCGGTGGGCCTGGGGGTGGACCATGCGCGCTGATGCCCTCTTGCTGGCCCTGGTGCTGATGGCCATGGGATGCGCCTCCGTGCCGCAAACGCATGGGCGTGGCCGAAGCTTGAGCCATGCGCCGCGAGAGGACTCCTCGCCCGCCTGGGTGGAGGCTCCGAACGACGAGCCCCCGCGCGCATGGAACGCTCTCCCACGCGTCCTCTCCGGGTCTGAGCAACGGCTCCTGCGCCGCCAGCAGCCGCGTGACGACGTGACCGCCGTGGGAGACGGCGCTGTCGGGGGCGGGGCCCGGAGCAATGCATTGACGCGGCAGGCAGTCCTCGACGCGACGAAAGACGTGAAGGGCTCCCTGTCCCGCGTCGAGGCCGCGTTCACCCAGTTGGCGGCCCGTCCTCCGGACCTCTGGGGCTTCAGCCTCACCGGCGTCTTCACGCGCTACCTCGACCAGGGCTCCAAGCAGGTGACGTGGCTTCATGGCGCGCTTGGGAGCGCCACCGCGTTGACGGAGGCGGCCTCGGAAGTTGGCGACACTGACATGGAGTTGGGCCTGCTGCGCATGACGGGGCCAAAGCTCCAGGCGGCTCAGTTCGGGACGCTCCTGCTGGCCACCTGGGTGGACTTCCTCCACCTCGCGGACGCCATTCTCAGAAACTGCCCCATGTGCAGCGCCGAGAAGCTCTTCGTGGACCTTCATCGCGTGCAGGGGTTGATGGAGCCCACGCTGACGGACCTCGCCTCACTGGACCCGGAGCGGGTGGAGGCGACGACCACCTCGATGCCCGCGCTGATGGGAAAGCTGACGCGTGAATTCGACACGCTCCAACGGGAGACCCGCGAGCCCCTGAAGCTTGGCGGTCAGGTCATCGCGGCGATGCAGGCGGTGGAGATGGTCACGATGATCTCCACGATGAAGATGGCCATGCCACGCGTGCCGCCCTCGGCCCCTGCGACGCTGGGTGTGGGCCTTGTGATGAGTTCAGGCGGCGTCATGGTGGGCTCGCGACTGGTGGTCTCCGCCGAATGGGTGGAGATGATGCGAAGGCTCGTGCGGGCGGGCGTCATCTCCGTGCCTGCCGTCGGCGCGGCCGTCCTCATTCACGGCGGACAGGTCACGATGACCCAGGCGCACCGGGACCTCCCCAAGGGCGTGCGCGACGCGCTGGGGGACAGCCCGGAGGTGCGCGGCATGCGCGTGACGGGCAGGGCGGGGGCGGGCATGTCGGACGCCCCGAAGCACCATGTGCTCCCGCAAGAGCACCGCGAGTGGTTCGAGCAACGCGGCTTCAAGGGCGACATGGACATCGACCCGTTCTGCGTCCGGTTGGAGCAGGCCCACCACGAGGCCATTCACGGTGGGGGGAACTGGAAGCTGGGGCGCACATGGCCCGGTGAGTGGAATCGGCTGATCATGGAGGCTCTACGCGAAGCGGAGAACCTGGCTGCCCGGAGGTTGACGAGGAGCCAGGTCCTGAACATCGTTGCGGAGAACATGAAGGAGTACAGAGTCCCGATGAACTTCGTCACCGGGAGAAGTCGATGAGCGGCGGAGAAGCCTGGCGGGGCAACATCACGGCACGCCTGTACGAACGGGTACGCAAGCGTGGGTACGAGTCACTCACCGCCTTTGCAAATGCTCGTCCTACCGTATCGTTAGTGGCTCTGGCCGAAGAGCTGGGACCGGATGACGTTGCAGGGGTACAGCTCTTGAGTGCTTTGCTCTACGAGGCGGAGCAGCACAAGCAGGTGACGCGCTTTGTGCGTGATGTTCTCGCGCGCATGCTGACTCAAAGCCTTCCCGACGGATGGCCGAGTGTGCTTGACGACGAGAACCGATTCGCCGTCGCCAAGGCGCTTGGTCGCTGGATCGCCTATACCCCCGAGACGCATAAGGGGCGTGCGAAGCGGGCCGGAGATGCGTTGCTCGCCAACCCTCCCCCCGCTGGATGGCGTCCGCTCGGTCCCGACGACGAGCTTCTCCGGACGCTCTTGCCGGACGACGAAGCCTGACCGGAAGCGGCGTCCCTTCAAGCCTGTCATGGGCCACCGACTCGGATCGCGATTTCGATCAGGACAAGGAGCCCGCGTGCTCGGGAGGGCCCTGATGCCTGGCTGCCCGCCCTCCGGGCCCGGGCGGGCGATTCCGGAGCGGGTTGCCGGACACAAGGGGCGATGACGAACCTCCTCCGACGGAGGGAATCCTTCATGGCCAGCAACGACAAGCGTCCCGCACCCCCGCAGCCCGCCGAGGATTTCTACGGGCGTCCGACAACTCCGCGGCAAGACGGCGAGCCCCCGCGCGAAGGCCAGGGCTCCGCGCCCCATGAGGATCCGAAACCCCAGCGCTCCGACGAAGCAGACGACGAGCGCGAGCCCCGCAGCGAGCTGACCGAGGCCGACGAGAAGGGCGTCCACCTCCGCGCCGGGGACGACGCCGACGACCGCGACCTGCGCCTCCACGACGCCAGCGGCCTGCGTCCGTATGACCCTCGCGAGCGCGCCCCGGGGGCCTCGCTCGACGACATGCCGGACGGCGACGGACCTCGCAGCGACGCGGGCACCAACCCGGTGTCCGACGTGTACCGCTACGGCCACCCGGACCGCATGCCCGACCGCGAGCGCTGAAAGTCGCGCCGGAAACACCGAGGGCCAGGAACCGGGCTTTTCCGCCCCGTCCTGGCCCTTCGTCACGTCCGGAGGCCCGCGGCTTTCAGCCCACGCGGCGCGGGGCGTGATCCAACCGGTGCGCCTCCACCCACGCTTCGGCCTGCGCCAGCGTGTCCACGAAGACCGTGTCGAAGCTGGCCGCATGGCCCGTGAGCAGCATGGCCACGGACATGGCCTTGCCCACCACGCGCTGTGACAGGTCGGACCCCACGTACACCACCGAGCGCATCCACTCCGCGCGCACGTTGTTGGCCAGGTACTTGCGCGACTCGGCGGGCAGCTCCGAGCCCGGCACCTCCGCCACCAGGTAGAACGGCCCCTGCGCCGCCATCTCCTCGTAGACGCGCAGCGCCCACTTCGCGTCCTGCAACCCCACGACGCCCGTGTACTTCGTGTGCAACACGTCTGGCGCCGTCATGCGAATCCGGTGCGCGCCACACGTCCACTCGCGAATCTGTTGCTCCATGCGGTCCTCCCCCCAGCGACTGGAAAGAACCCTACGCCCGACCCCTCCTGTCCAGGGAAGCGCCCCTGCCCTTCCGTACAAGGTCTGGCTGTCCATTGGATGTCAGACCCCCTCTGTACTGTGTACCCATTCCGACAGCATTCCTGAGGGGGAAACACCATGACGGAAACCCGTGAACTGCCGCGCGTCTCGGTGAACAAGTTGGGCGAGTACCTGGTCGCCACGCCCGCCCGCCGCAAGCGCATCATCCACGACCAGAAGCACCCGCCGGATGCCCAGTACCTGCGCTATCCGGAGGCGTCCCATGCCATCACGGACTTCCTCTGCCGGGGCCTGGACATGAACGTGCTGCGGGAGTCCCAGCGCCGGTTCGCCTGCGCGGTGCCGCAGACGGAGTTCGAGGCGCAGCGCATGCAACTGTGTTCGGAGGCGCTGGAGCGCTTCGCGGACCTGGTGCCGTGGTTGGATTTGGACGACGCCATCATCAGCGCGGTGGGCGCGGAGCCGCCCGTGCTGGAGATGGCCGGCGTCACCATCAGCGTGCGCCCGGAGGTGGTGGTGCAGCGGTTGGACAAGCACGGCAACCCGCGCGTGGGGTTGATGAAGCTCTACTTCTCCAAGACGCAGCCGCTGGACGAGCGGAGCGGCCAGTACATTGGCACGTTGCTGCAGCGCTTCTCTGAGCAGCACCTGTGCCGGCTGGGCCCGGCGGACCACCGTCTGATGACCGTGGTGGACGTGTTCGCGGGCTCGCTGTTCGTCGCGCCGCGCGCGCACATCCGCCGGCTGGGCGACGTGGTGCTCGCGTGCGAGGAGATCGCCGAGCGCTGGGCCGTCCACTGACGGGCCCCACACGCCGTCAGCGAGGCGCCGCTTCCTGACGGCGCCGGTGGGCTTCCAGCCACGCGCGAGCCTGGGCCTCCGAGTCCACGAACTCCGCCTCCAGCTTCGTGCCCCCGATGAAGTTGAGCGCCACCACGAGCGCGCGCAGCACCTCGCGGTGCGTGCGCTTGGCGCCGAAGAAGACGACCGCGCGGAACCACGCGGGGCGCACATGTTCGGCCAGGTACTTGCGCGGCGCGACCGACAGCCCCTCGGAGCTGCTCAGGTCCACGACGAGGTACAGGGGCTTGTCCGGGCCCACTCCCAGTTCGTGGAACACGTCCACCAGCTCCCGCACGTCCGTCTCTGAAAACGATCCCCGGACCTTGGTCCAGAGGATGTCGGAGGACTCCAGCGAGACACGCTGTGTCCCGAAGACCCACTCCCGCATCACCGCCATGCCCTCTCCCACGCAGAGGGCCTCAGGGTACCCAAAACCCGGGGCCCGTCACCAGTCCGTGACCCCTTCTTTCCGAGGGAATCCGCCCGTCCAACCCTCAGGGTCACGCGCACGCGCACGCCACGTGTCCTCCCGGGCCGGGTCAATCCCCGCACAGCGTGTCAAGGCGTCCCGGGCGCGGCACGGCACGGGCTGTGTCACGAACGGGTCAGCGCGGTGAAGGGACGCGACGGGGCGTGGGCGGAAAGCCGCTATGCTCGTGGAGCGGGCGGCCTGACGGACGGTCGCCCCTGGGCGCATCCCCGGCCGGTTGTCGGGACGCGCTTCCTTGCTCACCGTGAAGGGTCGCGCCGCTGGCGCGGAGGATGGGGGCGTGGTGCTGGAGTCCTTGTGGAGCAGACGCGCCGTGCTCGTGTCGGGCAAGGGCGGCGTGGGCAAGACGACGCTCTCCGCGACGCTGGCGGTGGCGGCGGCGCGCGCGGGCCGGCCGGTGCTGCTGGCGGAGCTGTCCCCGGACGAGGGCGGCCCGTCCACGCTCTCGGGGCTGGTGGGCGCGAAGGAGGCCGGGCCACGCGTGGTGCCGGTGGGGCCGAACCTGTCCTTCGTGCGCCTGTCCGCGCAGGAGGGCCACCGGCTCTTCCTGGAGGAGACGCTGCCCTTGAAGTGGCTGGCGGAGGCCGCGCTGCGCTCGCGGGCGCTGCGGCGCTTCCTGGAGGCGGGCCCCGCGCTCAAGGAGATGGGGCTGATGTTCCAGCTGCTGGCGCTCCTGCGCCTCACGCACCCGGACGGCCGCAGGGTGCACCCGCTCACGGTGGTGGACCTGCCCGCCACGGGCCACGCGCTGGCGCTGGCCACGCTGCCCCGGAGCATCCTGTCGCTGATGCCGGGCGGGCCCGTGGGGCGCGCGGTGCGTGAAGGGCTGGACCTGCTCCAGGACCCCGCGCGCACGGGCGTGGTGCTCACCACGCTGCCGGAGCCCCTGCCGGTGAGCGAGACGCTGGCGCTGGTGGGTGAGCTCAAGGAAGTGGGCCTGCCCCTGTCCGCCGCGGTGCTCAACCGCATGCCGGAGGACCCCTTCACGCCGGAGTCCCGCGCGGCGCTGGAGCGGCTCTTGGAGACGCACGGGCCGCACCGGGGGCAGCGGGCGCTGGAGCGGCTGGAGCGCGCGCGGCTGGCCCGGCAGCGGCTGGCGGCGGGCGTGAGCGTGCCCCACTGGGGCCTGCCGGAGCTGGCGCTGACGGGCGTGGCGCTGGTGGAGCGGCTGGCGGAGCTCCTGGAGTCCACACTCGAAGGAGCCGCGTCCCACGACGGCCGGGAGGCCACGCCATGAACCTGGACGGCATGCTGCGCGACAAGCGGATCCTCGTGCTGTGCGGCGCGGGTGGCGTGGGCAAGACGACGACGGCGGCGGCGCTGGGCGTGGCCGCGGCGCGCTCGGGGCGCAAGGTGCTGGTGCTCACCATCGACCCGGCGCGGCGGCTGGCGGAGGCCATGGGGCTGAAGGAGAACGGCGCGGAGCCCACCACCGTGCCTCCGGAGCGCCTGTACGCGGACGGCCCGCGCGGCGAGGGCCGGCTGGACGTGTGGATGCTGGAGCCGCGCATCGTCTTCGAGCGCATGGTGCGCCGGATGTCCGCCACGGAGAGCGCCGCGCGCACCATCCTGGAGCACCGCCTGTACCGCTTCCTGTCGGAGCTGGTCGCGGGCGTGCAGGAGTACGCCGCCGCGGAGGCGCTGGACGGCTTCATCGCGGAAGGCCACTACGACCTCATCGTCCTGGACACCCCGCCCAGCCGCCACGCGCTGGACTTCCTGGACGCCCCGGGCCGGCTGTCTCGCTTCCTGGACGAGCGGATCATCTCCCTCTTCGGTCCGGACTCGGGCCGCACGGGCAGGCTGTGGCAGGGCGCGCAGGCGCTGGTGGGCAAGGTGCTGGACGGCATCTTCGGCGGCGGCTTCGCGCAGGAGATGCGCACCTTCGTGGCCGCCTTCGGAGGCCTGTTCGCCGGCATCCGCCTGCATGCGGACCGGCTGCGGGAGCACCTGTCGTCGAAGGAAGCGGCGTTCCTGCTCGTCACGTCGCCGGAGGCCGCGGCGCTGCGCGAGGCCACCTTCTTCCAGGAGGCGCTCCAGGCCAAGGGGCTGCCCTTCGCGGGTTACGTCCTCAACCGCAGCTGGGCTCGGGATGACGGCCTGGCTCCGGCCGCCGCGCTGAAACCGCACGCGAACAACGCCGTGGACACGGACGCGGTCAGCGCGCTGGAGCACCTGGCGGGCATGGAGGACGCGCGCGCGACGGCGCACCGCTCGCTGCTGGCGAGGCTGGCTGAAGGGCTGCCCCGGGGCGCGCTGGCCATCGCAGCGCCGGACGCGGGCGCGGACCTGGAGGACTTCCGGGGGCTGGTGCACCTGGGAGACGCTCTCACCGTCGTCTGACGTCCCGCTCGGGATGCCTCCCGTGCCAGGGCAGACGGGCGGGCGGCGCCGCACCTGGCCGGCTGGAGCTTTGCGCGTCCGGGCGCGCTTCCCATGTTCGCAAGTCGAGGAGGCTTGCGACGCACATGGGGACCAAGGACTACAGCAACGGAAACGGCAGGCATGACCTGGGGCGCGCGGACATCTCCACGCCTCCCACCGACGCCATGGCCACGCACCGCTCACCGGACGTGGCGCCGCCGGGCTCGCGCGAGCGCGCGGAGTCCGACGTGAGCGGTTGGAGCCCCGCGCGCGACGAGCCGCCCGCCGACCGCCAGGGGCGCTTCCACCGCGCCGCCGCATGGCGCCTGGGCCGCGTGCGCACGGACGTGGACGACACCGGCACCTGGCGCGCGGACCGCGAGGGCGAGCGCGACGGCGGCACCACCGGCCCCTACGGCCGCGACGACCGGGACGTGCGCTACGCCAACGGCGCGGGCCCGCGGCGCACCCAGGGCGACGACACCGTCCAGGAGATGCAGCCCCAGCGCGCCGACTACCGCGAGTGGGACCGCAGCGGCTACGGCGGCGAGGAGCCCCTGTTGCGCGACCGCCCGCGCCGCGAGGCATCGGCGTGGCGCGAGGACCCGAACCTGCGCGAACGGCAGGCCCCTCGTCGGGAGGAGACCTTCCCCCTGGACCCGAGGCTCCGCGCCTCCCGCGACCCGTCCACCGCGTCCGGGGCTTCGCTCCGCCGATGGAAGCGCGAGCCGCTCTCCGCGCGCGACATCATGACCCGCCAGGTGCGCACGGCCCGCCGCGACAGCTCCCTGCGAGAGGTGGCGCAGTTGATGCGGGACGAGGACTGCGGCGTGGTGCCCATCGTGGACGCGGAGGGACGGCTGCTGGGACTGGTCACGGACCGCGACCTGGCGCTGCGCGCCTTCGCGGGCCAGCGCGCCGTGGATGGCCTGCGCGCGGCGGACGTGATGACGGAGGACCTGGAGGCGGTGCTGCCGGAGGAGGACCTGCACGGCGTCATCGAGCTGATGGGCCGCCGCCAGGTGCGCCGCATCCCCGTGGTGGAGCCCGACGATCGGCTCGTGGGCATCATCGCGTTGGGGGACATCGCCAGCCGCGCGGATCAGGACGAGGAGCTGCAGGAGGCACTGGAGCGCATCTCGTCCCGGCGCTCGTTCTGGAGCCGGCTGCGCTGAGGACAGGCCCGAGGAGACGGGAGGCTCGAGGGCCTCCCGTCCTGGCCTCGGTGATTCAGGCGATGGAGACGACCACGCCGGACGCGTCCGCCGTCGCGGTGAACGTCTTCAGGTTCACCGTCGCCGCGCCGCCGGGGTCCACCACGCCCGTCTTGCTGAACGTGGACGCGTGGCACGGGCAGAGCAGCTCGTCGAGACCCGCGTCGAAGCCCACCTCGCAACCCTGGTGCGTGCAGACGGAGTCCACCGCGGAGTAGGAGCCGTCCGCCAGCTTGAAGACGAAGATGGTCTTGCCGTAGCCGGTGGGGTTGCCGCTCACCATGCCGCCCGTGTTCTGGAGGTCGGGGAACTCAGCGAAGGTGAGCGTCACCTTCCCGTCGACCACCGACGGGAAGTTGTCGCTGCCGGCCTTGAGGTTGATGCTCAGCACCTGCGTGCCCGCGTTGTACGTGGCCACGTACGTCTTGAGCGGCACCGTGGCGGGCTCCTGCGTCACCTGGCCGTCGAGCGAGAACTTCGACAGGTGGCAGGGGCACACGGCCTCCGTCCCGTCGAAGCCCATGGGGCAACCCACGTGGGTGCACGTGGCGGACAGCACCGCGTAGGTGTCCGCGGACGGGTGCACCACCAGCAGGTTCTCCTGCCCGGATTCCTTCGGGAAGCGCAGCGTCACCGAGCCGCCCGCGCGGGACAGGTCCGGATAGCGCTGCACCACCAGCGACACGATGCCGTCCTCGCCGGGCGTGGTCACGTCCAGCACGGGCGAGGGGTCGATGTTCGGCGCGCACGCGGGCGGCAGGCCCGCGACCACCACGCCCGTTCCCAGCAGCTTCTTGAAGAAGTCTCGACGCGACGAGCTCACGTGCCCTCCGTGAAGACGAGGTGCGGCTCCAGCACCAGCTCGTCTTCCACCTTCACCAGCAGCAGCGTGGGGCGTTCGATGTTGTAGCCCTCCAGGCTGATCTTGAAGGACCCGTCCGCCGTCACCTGCGTGGCGGAGTCGAACTTCACCGTCATGGGGATTTCGACGTCCTTCGTCACGCCGTGGAAGGTCAGCTTGCCCTTGAGGGTGACCGGCACGGAGCCCGGGAAGGTGGCGGGCGGCTTCACGCCGGTGCCCACGGCCTTCACCTCCACCAGCGGGTACTTGGCGGCTTCCGTCACCTCCAGCATGTGCGTGTCGCGGTTGGAGTTCTCCGAGTCGAAGTCCTTCACCTGCGCGCGCACGGCCACCTGGATGGTGCCGTCCGGCTTCAGCACGGCCTTGCCCTCGCTGGGGGCGGCCTTGCCGGACACGGTGTGCATCTTGTGGATGAGCTTGTAGGTGAGGGAGCTGGCGTCCTTCTTCACCGAGTACATCTTCGCGTTCTGCGCGGCGGCGGGGAGCGCGAGCAGCAGGGCAGCGGAAAGAACGAGTCGTCGAGCAATCACGGCGTCCTCCAGGGGGGGCTACGTCTTGTCTCCGCACAACGGCCGGCGCGAGGAGACATTCACGACAGGGGGGTTCGGGTCAGAAAGTGAGCGTGACGATGCCCGCGGCGACGCAGCCCAACGTGGCATAGCCCACCACCTGGTGCGCGGTGGCGTACTTCGGCTCCGTGATCTCGCCGTAGCTGTGGGTGGCCAGGATGCCCAGCACCGCCTGGGCAATCATCCCGGCGGTGGCCAGGCTCATGAAGATCTTGTGGAACGTCACCGTGTCCCACTGGAACGGACGCTCCACCGGATCCGGAGCAAGGATGCCCAGCGTGCCCACGGTGGCGAACAGCAGCGACGTGCCAATGACGACGCCCCGGTGCCAGGCGAGCAGCGACCGGTTATCCCCGCCGCCGTCGGTGAATGAACGGCTGAACTGGATCTGCCCCAGCACGGTGGCCGCGGTGAGACCGCCCGCCATGGCCAGGCCCAGGCCCTGGTGCAGCTTGAGCATGGTGCGGCGCGTCTCCAGGTCCTTCTGCAGGTTCGGGTCCAGCAGGCCCGCGGACGCCTCCGCTTCCGGCGTGAGCAGGTCGAAGTCCAGGCTGGGCTCGGACAACGGCGTGGCGCTGGAGTCCTGCGGCGCGGCGGAGCCCGTCGAACCGGACTCCGGCGTGGCGGACACGGGCGGCGTGACGTCCGGCGTCACCGGCGCCGGGACCGAGGGCGCGGCTTCCTGCGGGGGAGGCGGTACCGGCGTGGGCTGGCGCTTCGCGGGTTTGCGCTTCGCCGCGGCGACCATCACGGGGGCGTCCGGCGCGAGGGCCGCGCCGGCGGGCGAGGCCGCCAGGAGCATGACGGCCAGGAGGGGGGAAATGACGCGGGTCATCATGGGGTTCCCGGGGGACGACGCGGCCCGTCGAAAAAAGAGGGGGCCATGTCTTTCCAGGCTACCCCGGCTCGCGGTTCGGGTGCACTGAAGTGCACACAGGGTCCGGGTGAACCTTGCGATGCCGGCATGTCCCTGGATGGCCGAAGCCATAAGAAACCCCAGGGACCGCCGGAAGTTGCGTCCGTGTCAGGCCGGTGTCGTCGAGGGCACCTCCGAGCGGGGCGCCGTGCCGTGCGCGAGCTCCTGGCCCAGGGCGTGCGGGTCGAAGTACGCGAAGAAGCGGCGGACCCGGTCGCCGTCCCACTCGATGATGGAGACACCCTCGTAGGCGACGGCGGCCCCTTCGCGCGCGGTGCCCTGCGTCTCCCATTCGAGGGCCACGCGGTCGCCGGATTCGATCATGTTGCGGAAGGTGGACTTCACCTGGCCGAGGGTGGCCTTGTACTCGGTCCAGAAGCGACGGGCGCCGTCGATGCCAGAGAAGACGTGAGGTGAAGCGACGTTGCTCACCTGCGCATCGTCGGCGAAGAGGGCGACCATCGGCTCGATGTCGCCGTGCTCCTCCAGTTTCAACAGTGCGTCCACGAACCGCTGCGCTCGTTCCATCGGCATCGGGTGTCCTCGCTCGTCGCGAAAGAGAAATCAGGGGTGTGCCCGGGAAGGGTGCGCACGCCAGGGGGAGGTGACCTGACGTCGGCGGCCGCTCCCTCGTCCTCCGGACGGAGGCCCCACCCCCTTGCTCCCGGGTGGCCCGGTGATGGAAGACGGACGCTGTCATGTCCCAGGAGGCCCACCGCCCCGAGCCGTCGGCCACCGCCCCCAAGAAACAGTCCTGGCAGGAGGCCGAGGCGGCCCTGCTGGGCCTGGTTCCTCCCGTGACAGCGACGGTCGAGGGTGAGGCAGCGTCCGACGCCCCGGCTCCCGCGGCCGTGGAGCCTTCGCCGCCAAGCTGGCGCAGCGCCGTCTTCGTGGCGCTGTGCGCGCTGTACCAACTGCGCCGGGCGATGCCGCTCGCGAACGTGACGCCGTGGGACTTCGGGGCGCTGTTGACCAAGGGCTACGGCACCGTGGCCTTCCTGGTGTTGTTCCCCTCGCTGGTGTCGCTGTGGGGCCTCACGAGGGGCAACCTGAAGCGGCAGTCCGACGCGTCGGCGTGGTTCCTGCTCCAGGCGGTGGTCTGGGCGTTGCTGGCCGTGGTGGCCCTGTTCCAGGGGGAGTTCGTCACGGCGCTCCTGATGCCGTGGCACCTGGCGCTGGTGTGCGCCATCCTGATGGTCATGCGGGCTCCGCCGCCGCTGGAGGCCCCGGTGCCACCGCGCGCGGGCCCGCCCCCGCCCACCGTGCGGCCCGCCACGCCCGAGGACCGGGACGCCATCGCGGACCTCCAGGACGAGTCGCTCGCGAAGCGCCCCACGGCCTTCGAGGCGCCGTCCGAAGGCGAGGAGGACGGACGGCACCCGGTGCTGGTGGCGGAGGAGGACGGGCGCGTCGTCGCGTGTGCCGCCACCCGCGCCTACAGCTCGCGCGAGTGCTACGCGGACATCGCGGACTTCAGCCTCTTCGTGGCGAAGGACGTCCGGGGCCGGGGCGTGGACGAGCTGCTGCTAAAGGCGCTGCTGAAGGCCGCGGAGGGCGCGGGCTTCCACAAGCTCACCACCTGCGTCCGCGCGAACCAGGAGCACACCCTGAAGCTGTTCGAACGCCTGAGGTTCACCACGGTGGGCACGCACGAGAAGCACGCACGGGTGGACGGCAGGTGGCACGACGTGGTGGTGGTGGAGAAGTTCCTGCGCTGAAGGGGCCGGAGGCGGCTCCACGGGCACTGTCTCCTCGTGGTACCCGAGGGTGGGGGGTGCCCCTCTTGCTCGCGGGCTTCCGCCGGAGGATGACTGTCCTCTAGGAGCACCCATGTCCCAGGAAGCCCTCCGTTCCGAGCCGTTGCCCTCCTCTGTCGACGAGGCGCCCGCCGACGTTCCCGATTCCATCGCGGCGGAGTCGTTCCCGCCGCTGACGTTCCTGCTGGAGGAGGTGCGCTCGCCGGGGATGGTGCGCGCGGACATCGACGCGCTCATCGTGGGCCTGGGCCGTCCACCCGCGCCGGACGAACCCCTGCGGGAGCGGGCGGATCTGCTGCTGGGGCTTCTGGACCGGAGCAACCCGGTGGGGGACTACACGGGTTCGGGCGGGATGAAGGTGCGGCACGCGGCGAAGGAGGCCCTGCTCGCCATGGGCTATCCGTACGCGATGGAGCTGCCGCCCGAGTTGGTGGAGGCGAAGGGCGCTGACGGCAGGGCGGTGGGGCTGAGTGCGGGCAACATCACCCTGGCGGTGGTGAGCCTGCTGTACCAGTCGGGGGCGCTGGCTGCGGTGTGGCTCTTCCTCGCGTACTCCCGGATGGAGGCGGCGACCGAGGTCATGCTCGGCATCGGCGCGGTCCTCTGGCTCTTCACCGTGCTCTCGCTGGTGGGCCACCACTCACGGTCGAGGGACATGCAGTCCATCAGCTCGGTGGTGCTGTGGGCGGCGGCGGTGGTGTGGCTCCTGGTCGCCCTCCCGTTGGCCCTGTTCACGAATGGCGTGGCCCTGCTCTTCGTCCCGTGGCACCTCGCGCTGTGGACCGCCATCTCCCTGCGCCCGGAAGCCGAGGAGGAAGAGGCGCCGACGAAGCGCGCGCCTCCTCCGTGAGCGCACCGCGCGAGGGAGTCAGCGCCGCGAGTCCTGGGCCCACTCCTCGCGCGTCCAGCCCTGCCGTTCGTAGAGGGCCCGGCGCTCCGCGGGCAGGGCCTCCCAGGCGACGCCGGGGTCCAGGTCCTTGGGGCGGCTGAAGAGGCCGGGGACATCGTTGCGGACGGCCTGGGTGGCGCGCTCGGGGGTGAGGCCGCGCAGGCCGTAGCCCAGCTTGAGGCCGGCGCGGCTCTGGCCGGACTTGTCGGAGACTTCGAAGGAGACGCCGCCGCCGAACTCCGCGGTGCGAGGGTTGAGAGCCGCGTGGGCGCGAGCATGAGGGCCCGCGCCCAGGGACAGCTCCACCTTGCCCTCCGAGTCGCGGCTCACGCTGGCGATGCCCAGGTCCACCTGGAGCTGGGCCTCCGTCTTGCCGTGAGCGTCCATCATCACCTCCAGGCCCAGGGGACCGGCCTTCGAGGCGATGCCCGCCTGCGTCTGGACGCCGGTGGTGCCGCGCGCGGAGGCATGGGCTGTGCGTTTGAATTGGATCATCTCGTGGGACGCGCTCGCCTCGGCGGAGACGAAGGCACCGGCGGGACGTTCTCCGGAGAGGACCTGTGCGCGGGCGGTGACGGTTTCGTAGGCCTGGACGAGCGAGTGTCGGGGGCGTCCCAGGCCGGCCTTCCATTCGGACTCGTAGCGTTCGCGCTGGGGGTCGGACCAGGAGAGGCCGAGCGACGTCTCACGCAGGTCCAGCGACTGAGGAGGCCCGAGCACGCGAAGGGCCTGGAGGCTGCCGGCCTGGGCCACGGCGTCGCCGTAGCGTTGCAGGTAGGCGTCGTAGGCGACGACAGCGGCGCGGCCGGTGTCGGTGGCGTGGGCGTTCACCGCATCGCGAAGGGCAGCGGGCAGCTTCTGATCATTGGCGAAGGTCTCCGGGCGTCCAGGCATGCCGAGCGGTCCCTCCACGCCGCCCGGACGCCGAGAGAGGACGCCGTTGGACGAGGCCTGTTCGAGGAAGGCCTGGCGCGACGGAGCATCCATCCGGGACACGTAGGTGGAGAGCAGCCCGTCACGGTCCATGCGGTCCAGCGTGGCTCGGTATGCATCGCGAGGCACGGAGCCGAGCGCATCATGCGTGGCCTTCACATCGCTGTCGGTGAGGAACGGGTTCGACAGGCTGCGCGTCAGGTGCGAGCGGACCGAGGCATAGACGTCCTCGGGGACGGGGGCGGAAGGGGGACGCAGCCGGCCGCCCATCGCCGCGAGTTCGCGCGCGGATACGGCAGGGCCTTCCGCGTGCGTGGAGGCACGAGGGGAGGAAGGAGCAACGGGGGGACCGTCATAGGGCCGCAGTTCGTTGCGCGAGGGCGAGGACGCACTGCTCTCACTGACAGAGGTCCTGCGGGACGCGGTCGTGCCCACGCGGAGTTCGGGCGCGGGTGCATCGGGTTCAGGAAGCGTGGGTTCGGGGGACAGGGGACTGCTACCGGGCGCATCGATTCGGGACATCAGGCTCGCTCCGAGGAAGGAGGAGCCCGTGCCCTGTGCAGCCAGTGCGCCACGGTCAGGTGCCCGGAATCACAGGCACCCTTTCGCATCCGAGCGCCCGGGCGTGAGACCCGGGTCCCACGCCCCAGACGGGCTCAGCCCAGCACGTCCTGCGCGCGGCGGTAGTACATCTCGCGGCTCGCGAGGCCGTTGTATCCGCCGTTGATGCGGCGGGTGACCTCGCGGAAGTTGCCCGCGTCCGCGTAGCTGTTCAGGTTGCGCGAGCCCCAGTACCAACCCGCGATGCGGAACGCGACGTCCGGATCCTTCGCTCGCTCCGGGTGCCCTTCCAGGTCGATGCCCAGCGCCTTGCCCGCCGCACGGTAGTTCGCGCGGCCCGTCAGCTGGATGGGTCCCCGCCCCTTGTAGCGCTTGCCGTCGCCCGGCTGCGTGTTGCCCAGGTCCTTGCGGCCCTCGTACGCCGCGCCGGAGGCAATCTCCTCCATGTAGCGCAGCTCGCCGCTCTCATGCGCCAACTGCGCCAGGAACATCTCCTTGCGCCGAGGCGTGTTGATGTTCGCCTCCGCCATCGCCTTGTTCAGATGCGGCAGGTACTGCTCCGCCTTCGCCTGCGACAGGTTCGGCATGATCCGCCGCAGCTGCGCCACCGTCACCCCGCCCTTCCC
>NZ_RAWP01000005.1:0-188682 GCF_003668935.1 Corallococcus sp. AB032C
GCCCCGCCTGCCTCCAAGCCGAGCACCCCGGCCGCGGCGGCGTGCTCGGCGAGCCGGCTGAGCCCTATCCCCAAGCCCACCGCCACGCCCCTGCCACCGGCCGTGGCCTCCATGCGCGAGCGCATCATCAAGGCCGCCGTGGCGTGCGACTACGCGGGCCTCCAGAAGCTGGGCGACGAGAAGGGCAAGAGCGTGCGCTTCTCCTACGACCCCGACCAGGACATGGCCACCACCTGGCGCATCCAGGAGGAGTGGAAGGACAGCCCGCAGCCGGTGCTCGCGCGGCTGGTCCACGTCCTCAACCTCCCCTTCTACCAGGAGGGCAACCTCTACTGGTGGCCCACCGCCTTCCGTGAAGGCGCCACCGACGCGGACTTCGCCCTGCTCAAGGGCATCTATCCGGACTCGATGATCGACGACATGCGCAAGGAGAAGAGCTACATCGGCATGCGCGTGGGCATCTCGTCGGACGGCGACTGGCAGGCCGCCATCCAGGGCGACTGAGCCGCCCCCAAGTCAGTCGCCGGTGATGAAGCGCGCGACGGCCTCCTGGACCTGCTCGTCGCCCATCATCCCGACGTGGTCCGCCTGCGTCTCCAGCCGGTCCACGTGGAGCGGCGCGGGCGGCATGGCCCTCGCCGTCAGGACCGAACCATCTCCGTCCGCGAGCACCGGATCCTCGAACGTGGGCTTCCCGTCGATGATCCGGAACGACTTGATCACCGGATTCCCCACGCCCACCACCGCCAGCGTGCGGAAGGGCGGCGGCGGTTCATCATGCTCCGAGAGTGAGCGCGCCAGCTCCGAGCGCGCCTTGAGCATGCGCTCCAGCCACTGGCGATACGCGGGCAGTCCCCGCACCGCCGGGTCCTGGAACACGCCCCACCCGCCGTCGACCCACGCGTCCGGGCGGTAGGCATCGAACGTCACCGGCTGGCCGCTCGCGTCCACGAAGAAGTCGCTCTCCGCGGGCAACAGCTGGAACGCGGACGCGAAGGTGAAGAGCGCCTCCGGTGACAGGAGCGCCCGGTTGCGCCCCACCGGCGTGCCCAGGGTGAAGTCGTCGAACATGCCGGGCGCGCCCCGGAACGGAGTGCCCAGGAACACCACGCGCTTCACGTGCCGGGCGCCCGCCCACGTGGGCTCGCCCGTGTCGTCCCCGGTGCCGTAGCGCAGGCAGTGCAGCGTGACGAGCCCGCCCATGCTGTGCGCCACCAGGTTCACCTTCACCCGGCCACCCCGCGCCTCCGCGAGCGAATCCAGCAGCGCGCACAGCCGCTTCGCCGTCACGCGGTTGTCCTGCCGCCAGTCGTAGTCGAAGACCACGAAGCCCGGCAGCCGCTCGCGCGCGAACTCCAGGAAGCCCTTGTAGATGTCGTAGCGCGCCACCCACGGCAGCACCGTGAAGCGCGTCATCGGTCCGTCCGACTCAAGAGGCCCGAAGCCCGGCGTCGCCCGCTGCCCGGGAAACGGCAGCGCCAGCGACCGCTCACCGCGCGTCAGCAGGTCGCCCATGGACACCCAGGCCCGCTCACGCTCGCCGTCCGCCGTCGCGAGGAACGACCCGCGGTACCCATGGATGAAGACCGTCACCTCCTCGCCCGTGGGAGGAGACAGCGCGACGCGGGACGCCGTGCAGGCGCTCAGCAACAACGAGACCGCGACCGGGAAGAGGCGCATGCGCCGCAACGTCCGCCTCACGGCCCCGCCACGCAAGGCCCATGTCATCGCTGGCCCCGGCGCGTCAGCCCTGCCCCGGGAGGGTCAGGATGGCCCTCTCAGACAAATGTGGATTCAAGGCAACCCGGCTTGCATGCCCCGGCCAGTCCCGTGCAAAAGGCACGTCGCACACCCGGTCCGGGTCAAGGGAGTTCGAACCATGGATGAAATCGTCGTTCAATTGAAGTCACTTGCCCTGACCGAAGCGCTCCCGATGCTGCTCAAGGTCATTGGGGCGCTGTTCGTCTGGTTCATCGGGCGGACGGTCATCGCCGGCTTCCGCAAGGTGCTGGACATGGGCCTGCAGCGGCGGCAACTGGACGCCACGCTGATCCGCTACGTCGGTTCGCTGTTCACCGGCACGCTCACGATAATGCTGATCGTCGGCATCCTGGGGCTGATGGGCGTGGAGACCACGTCCTTCGCCGCGTTGATCGCCGCCGCGGGTATCGCCATCGGCGCGGCCTGGTCCGGGCTGCTGGCCAACTTCGCCGCGGGCATCTTCCTGCTGGTGCTGCGCCCCTTCCGCGTGGGCGAAGAGATTGAAGCGGGCGGCGTCGTGGGCATCGTCCAGGAGATCGGCCTGTTCGTCACCACGCTCGACACGTCGGACAACGTGCGGATCGCCGTGGGCAACAACCAGATGTTCAGCGACAACATCATCAACTACAGCCACCACCCGTACCGCAAGATGACGGTGAAGGTGCCGCTGATGCACGGCGTGGACGTGCGGGTGCTTCAGCAGGCCCTGGTGGATCGCATGGTCACGGTGAAGGGCGTCCAGGAGAAGCCCGTGCCGCAGGTGGAGGTCGCGGAGTTCACGTTCCAGGGCCCCATCCTGGCGGTGTGCATCTTCTGCAAGCCCACCGAGTACAACGACACGCAGGCCAACGTGGGCGAGGCCATCGCGGAGATCCTCCTGGCCGCGAACTACTCCGTGCCCACGGCGGCCCTGCTGACCGCGCCGCCGCCGCCGCTGGCGAAGGCGGGCTGAAACGCAGTCGGTGACGGGTGGCGAGCAGGCCGGCGTCCGGCCTGCTCCCCCTCCTGGCGGGAGGACGACCCCGCGAGCAGGTTCCCCTCTGAGCGACACCGTGAGTCCTTCCGGTGATGAGTTCGGGGATCCCGCCTCTTCCTATAAATACGCGAATTCATTCGTACTTCCGGCTGGGCGCCCCCATGACAGCTCGGTTGCCCACGGAATAGTGTGGCCAGTGCGGATTTGACCCACCTTCCGCTTCTCGCGAGAGAACGGCGCAGGGCGTCATCCCGGAATCAGCAGCAGGCCTTACTTCTCGCGAACGCCACCGCCCCGGGTGGCGCCCGCGATGGCGTCCCCGAGCGCGGAGTACATGAGATGAGCCAGGATCTGTCGAAGCGGATCGCGAACCTCTCACCGGAGAAGCGCGCAGAGCTGCTCAGGAAGATGGCCGCGCAGAAGGCCGTCGCCGGCAACTCCGTCCAAGGCCTCATCCCGGCACAGGACCGCACGCGCCCGCTGCCCCTGTCCTTCGCTCAGCAACGACTGTGGTTCATTGATCAGCTGCAGCCCGGCACGTCCCTCTACAACGTGCCCATGGCGGTGCGCCTGGAGGGCGCGCTCGACGTGGCCGCGCTGGAGCGCGCGCTGCGCGAAGTGGTGCGCCGACACGAAGTGCTGCGCACGACCTTCCGCGAGGACGAGTCCGGCCCCGTGCAGGTGGTGTCTCCGGAGCCGGCGCTCGCGCTGGAGCATCACGACTTCACCGGCTCGCCACCGGAAGCAGCGTGGCGCCTGGCGCGTGAAGCCGCGGCCCGGCCCTTCGACCTCGCGAAGGGCCCGCTGCTGCGCGCGCTGCTGCTGACGTCCGCGCCCAGGGAGCACCTGCTCGTGGTGGTGGTGCACCACATCGTCTCCGACGGTTGGTCCATGACGCTGCTGGTGCGCGAGGTGGCGCTCCACTACGGAGCCTTCGCGCGAGGACAGGCCGTGCCCCTGCCTCCGCTGGGTGTGCAGTACGCGGACTTCGGCGTCTGGCAGCGCGAGTGGATGCAGGGCCCCCGGCTGGAGAAGCAACTCGACTACTGGAAGCGGCAGCTGGCCGGAGTGCCCTCCGCGCTGGAGCTCCCCACGGACCTGCCCCGCCCCGCGGCCCGCAGTGGCCGGGGTGCACGGCATGAGCTCCTGCTGTCGCGCGAGCTGACGGAGGCGCTGCGGGCGCTGGCGCAGCAGGAGGGCGCCTCGCTCTTCATGGTGCTGCTGACGGGCTGGCAGGTGCTGCTGTCGCGCTACGCGGGGCAGGAGGACGTGACGGTGGGCTCGCCGGTGGCGGGCCGCACGCGCGGCGAGGTGGAGGGCCTCATCGGCCTGTTCGTCAACACGGTGGTGATGCGCACGCAGGTGGAGCCCTCCGCGTCCTTCCGCGCGCTGCTGCACCAGGTGCGGGAGACGGTCCTCGCGGCCCATGAGCACCAGGAGTTCCCCTTCGAGCGGCTGGTGGAGGAGCTGCGTCCGGAGCGCACGCAGGGGCGCACGCCGTTCTTCCAGGTGATGCTCACGCTCCAGGCCTCCTTCCGCGGCGCGGCGTCCGTGGAGGGCGTGAGGCTGGAGGCGATGGAGCTGGACACGCTCACGTCGAAGTTCGACCTGATGCTCCAGGTGCTGGAGACGGAAGCGGGCCTCAAGGGCTTCCTCGAATACGACACCGACCTCTTCACCGCGCCCACCCTGGCGCGCATGGCGGAGCACCTGCGCGTGCTGCTGGAGGGCGCCGTCCGCCGCCCCCACGAGGCCGTCTCCCGCCTGCCGCTGCTCACCGACGCCGAGCGCCACGAGGTGCTCCTCGCCTGGCAGCCGCCCCGCCCTGCCCCGCTGCCGTGGAGCACGCAGCACGGCGCCTTCGAAGCGCAGGCGGACCTCACTCCGGACGCGGTCGCCGCCACGTTCGGGGACCAGTCGCTCACGTACGCGCAGCTGGAGGCACGGGCCTCGCGGCTGGCGCGCCACCTGCGCCGGCTGGGCGTGGGCACGGAGGTGCGGGTGGGCCTGTGCGTGGAGCGCTCGCTCGACATGCTGGTGGCGGTGCTCGCCGTGCTGAAGGCCGGGGGCACCTACGTGCCGCTGGATCCAGCGTTCCCCCCGGACCGCCTGGCGTACATGGTGGAGACGAGCGGGATGCCGGTGCTGGTGTCGCAGCGCTCGCTGGCGTCCATCCTGCCGCCGCATTCGGCGCGCGTGGTGTCGTTGGACGGGGACGCGGAGGCCATCGCGGCGGAGGACGGCGCACCGCTGCGCGACGCGGTGCCACCGGAGGCCGTGTCGTACGTCCTCTTCACCTCCGGAAGCACCGGGCGTCCCAAGGGCGTGCAGGTGCCTCACTGCACGGTGGCGCGCTTCCTGGCGGCATTGCGGGAGGCGACGGGCATGTCCTCGAAGGACGTGCTGGTGGCCGTCACCACGCTGTCGTTCGACATCGCGGTGCTGGAGCTGTTCCTGCCGTTGTCGGTGGGCGGGCAGGTCGTCATCGCGTCGCGGGACATCGCCGTGGACGGTTCTCGGCTGGCGGGGCTGCTGCGGCAGTGCGGGGCGACGGTGCTTCAGGCCACGCCCAGCACCTGGCGGCTGCTCCTGGAGACGGACTGGCGAGGCCCGGAGCTGACGGCCCTCACCGGCGGCGAGGCCCTGCCGCGAGAGCTGGCCGAGTCGCTGCTCCAGCGCTGCCGCGTGCTGTGGAACGTGTACGGCCCCACGGAGACGACGGTGTGGTCCACCGCGCACGCAGTGGCGTCAGGCACGGGCAGCGTGCCGATTGGCCGGCCCATCTCCGGCACGCAGGTGTACGTGCTGGACAGCGGGTTGAACCCGGTGCCGCGCGGCGTGCCGGGCGAGCTGTTCATCGGCGGCGAGGGCGTCACCCGGGGCTACCTCCACCGGCCGGACCAAACGGCGGAGCGCTTCATCCCGGACGCGTACGGCGGAGTGCCGGGCCTGCGCGTGTACCGCACGGGAGACCGAGTGCGGTGGGCCGCCCACGGCGTGCTGGAGTACCTCAACCGCGTCGACAACCAGGTGAAGCTGCGCGGCTACCGCATCGAGCTGGGAGAGATTGAAGCGGTGCTGAGCCAGGCCCCGGGCGTACGCGACGCCGCCGTGGTGGTGCGAGGCAACGGCGCCGACGCGCGCCTCGTGGGCTACGTGGTGGCGCGGCCCGGACAGACGCTGGAATCCCAGGCGCTGCGCGCGCTCATGAAGGAGCGGCTGCCTGAGTACATGGTGCCGTCCGCGCTGGTCGTGCTGGACGCGATGCCCCTGACGCCCAACGGAAAGGTGGACCGCAAGGCGCTGCCCGCGCCGGACGTGTCCACGGAAGCAGCACGCGAGTTCGTCGCGCCGCGCACGCCGATGGAGGCCCAGGTCGCGGAACTCTACGCGTCGCTCCTCCAGGTGCCACGGGTGGGCGCCACCGACAGCTTCTTCGAGCTGGGAGGACACTCGCTGCTGGCCACGCGGCTGACATCGCGGTTGCGCACGGCGTACCAGGTGGACCTGCCCCTGCAGGCGCTGTTCGAATCCCCCTCCGTGGCGGAGCTGGCGGTGCGCATCGCGGCCTCGGCGAAGGATGCGCGCTTCGCCGGTCCGCCTCCGGTGGTGCCGGTGCCGCGCACGCAAAACCTGCCCACGTCCTTCGCGCAGCAGCGCATCTGGGTGATGGAGCAGTTCGACCCGGGCTCGGCCGCGTACAACATGCCGTTCTCGCTGCGGCTGACCGGGGCGCTGAACCTGGAGGCCCTGCGCCTGGCGCTGGAGCTGGTGGTGCACCGGCACGAAGCGCTGCGCACCACCTTCCAGCCGACCGAGGACGTGCCCGTGCAGGTCATCGCGCCGCCCGAGCCGCTGGCGCTGCCGGTGGTGGACCTGCGAGCCCTGTCTCCGGAGCAGCGCGAGGCGGAGGTGCTGCGCCACACGGAAGCCGAGGTGCGCCACCCCTTCAATCTGGAGTTGGGGCCGCTGCTGCGCGCGTCGGTGCTGGTGCTGGATGTGCACGAGCACCTGGTGCTGCTGACCATCCACCACGCCGTGTTCGACGGCTGGTCCATGAGCGTCCTCATGCGGGAGCTGTCGGAGGCCTACCGTGCCTTCGTCGCGGGTGCGAAGCCGGTGCTGCCGGTGCTGCCCTTCCAGTACGCGGACTTCGCGGTGTGGCAGCGCCAGTGGCTGTCGGGCGCGGAGCTGGAAAGGCAGATCGCCTGGTGGCGCCGCGAGATTGACGGAATGCCGTCCGTGCTGGAGCTGCCCACGGATCGTCCCCGCGGTCCACGAGGGGCGCATCCTGGCGCCCTGTTGCCGGTCGCCTTCCCCCTGGAGTTGTCGCGCGCCGTGGAGGCGCTCTGCACGCGCGAGGGCCTCACGCCCTTCATGTTCCTGCTCGCCGCGCTCCAGGTGCTGATTGGCCGCTACTCCGGCCAGGACGACGTGAGCGTGGGGTCCTCCGTGGCGGGCCGCAACGACGCGGAACTGGAAGGGCTGCTCGGGTACTTCATCAACACGCTCGTGCTCCGCACCCGGATGGGCGGCGAGCCCACGGTGCGGGAGCTGCTGAGCCGGGTGCGCACCACCACGCTGGGGGTGCTCGCGAACCAGAACCTGCCGTTCGAACAGCTCCAGCCGATGCGCGACCTGCGCGGGTCGCCGTTGTTCAACGTGCTGTTCCTCATGCAGAACATCCCGGAGGTGGACCTCTCGCTCGCGGGCGTGAAGGTGCAGGTCGAGGAGCGCATGGGCGCCTCCGCGAAGTTCGACCTCACGCTCTCCCTGTCGAGGACCGAGAAGGGTTTCACGGGAGAGTTGGAATACGACACCGACCTCTTCGACAGGTCGACCGTCGTGCGGATGATGCGGCACCTGCGGCTGCTCATGGAGGGCTTCGTCGCGCATCCGGACCGCCGCCTGTCGTCGGTGCAGTTGCTCGCGGGAGAGGAGCGCCAGCAGGTGCTGGTGGAGTGGAATGCGACGCGGGCGCCGTTCCCCGAAGCGTGCATGCATTCGCTCTTCGAGGAGCAGGTGCGACGCGCGCAGGAGGCACTGGCTGCTGTGTTCGAGGGGACGCAGCTGACGTACGCGCAGTTGGATGCGCGCGCCAATCAGCTCGCCCATGCCCTTCGCCGTCGTGGCGTGGGCCCCGAGGTCCGCGTTGCACTCAGTGTCGAACGCTCCCTCGATATCGCCATCGGTCTGCTGGGCATCCTGAAGGCCGGTGGTGCCTGGGTGCCCGTGGATCCGCTCCTGCCTCGTGAGCGATTGGCCTTCATGCTGGAGGACAGCGCGGCGCAGGTGCTCGTCACCCAGCAGCCACTGGTGGGCCGCTTCCCCGAAGCGCTGCATGCGCGCGCGCTCTGCCTGGATACGGAGCGCGGTGCTCTCGCCGCTGAACCGACGGATGCGCCCGTAACGGGCGTGACGCCCGCGAACATGGCGTACCTGCTCTACACCTCAGGCAGCACGGGTACGCCCAAGGGCACGGCAGTGGAGCACCGCAGCGTCGCCAACCTCGTCACCCACGAGGCGGTCGCCTACGGCATCGGCCCCGGCAGCCGCGTGTTGCAGTTCGCCAGCCTCAGCTTCGACCTCTCCGTGGAGGAGATTTTCACCACGCTCTGCAACGGCGCCACGCTGGTGCTCGCGCCGCTGGAGAAGCTGATGCCGGGCGCGCCGCTGCCCGTGCTGCTGCGTGAGCAGGAGTTGAGTGTCGTCAGCCTCACTCCCGCGGCACTGGCAGCCACCTCCTCCGAGGGACTGCCCAAGGTGCGCACCGTCATCTCTGGCGGTGAGGCCTTGCCGGCGGATGTCGTCGCGCGTTGGGCCCCGGGACGGCGACTGCTCAACACCTACGGCCCCACCGAAGCCACCGTCATCGCCACCTTCGGTGAGGTGGTGGCGGATGGAAACGTGCCGTCCATCGGCAAGCCGCTGGCGAACGTACGCGTCTACGTGCTGGACCCGCACGGCCAGCCGGTGCCCGTGGGCGTGCGCGGTGAGTTGCACATCGGTGGCGTCGGCGTGGCGCGAGGCTATGCGGGACGCCCGGGACTCACCGCCGAGCGCTTCGTGCCGGACGCATTCTCCGGTGAGGAAGGGGCTCGCCTCTACCGCACGGGCGACGTGGTGCGCTGGCGCGCTGACGGACAGCTGGACTTCGTCGGCCGCATCGACGCGCAGGTGAAGGTGCGCGGCTTCCGCATCGAGCTGGGCGAAGTCGAGAACGCCCTACGCGCAGCCCCCTCCGTGAAGGACGCCGTCGTCCTCGCGCGCGAGGATGCTCCGGGTGACAAGCGACTTGTCGCCTACGTCGTGGGTGAGGCGCTCGACGTCACGGCCCTCCGCGCGCACCTCAAGCAGCACCTGCCTGAGTACATGGTGCCCGCGGCCTTCGTCTCCCTGGAGACGCTGCCCCTGACGTCCAACGGCAAGGTGGACCGCAAGGCGCTCCCTGCTCCGGATGCGAGCGTGCTCCGGGCTTCGCACGCCTACGAGGCCCCGGCGACACCGCTGGAGGAGAAGCTCGCGGCCCTGTGGAGCGAAGTGCTTCGCGTGCCCACTGTCGGCCGCACGGACAACTTCTTCGAGCTGGGTGGCCACTCCCTGCTCGCCACGCAGTTGGTGGCCCGAGTGCGTGCCGCGTTCGACGTGGAGCTGCCCCTCCGAGCCCTCTTCGAAGCCCCCACCATCGCGACACTCGCGGAGAAGTTGCAGCGCGTCTCTACCGGTACGCGCCTGCCTCCACTCACGCGTGTTCGCACCGAAGGTCCCCAGCCTCTCTCCTTCGCGCAGCAGCGTCTCTGGTTCCTCGACCAACTGGCGCCGGATGACGCCTCCTACAACCTCCCCGTCGCGCTGCGCCTCCTGGGCCGCCTGGACGTCGAGGCCCTGCGCCGCGCCCTCGAGGCGCTCGTGGCGCGGCACGAAGCGCTGCGCACCACCTTCTTTGAAGAAGAGGGCCAGCCCCTCCAGCGCATCCATGCCCCAGCCGCCTGGGCGCTCCCCGTGCAGGACCTCTCGTCCCTCGAGGAGCCCGCTCGCGAAGCGGAGACGCTGCGGCTTGCCACTCTGGAAGCCCGGCAGCCCTTCCATCTCGTCCATGGACCGCTGCTGCGCACCGCCCTCCTGCGATTGGCTGAAGAGACGCACGTCCTCCTCGTGACGATGCACCACATCGTCTCCGACGGCTGGTCCATGGGCGTCCTCGTGAAGGAGTTGGCCACGAGCTACGCCGCATTCTCCGCGGGCCGTGAGCCGTCGCTCGCACCGATGCCCGTGCAATACGCGGACTTCGCCCTCTGGCAGCGCCAGTGGCTCCAGGGCGAGACGCTGGAGTCACAGCTCGGATACTGGAAGCGCCAGCTGACGGGTGCCCCCGCCGCACTGGAGCTGCCCACGGACCGGCCTCGTCCGGCCGTGCAGTCACGTCGCGGCGCCACGGTGCCCGTGCACTTCCCTTCGCAGCTGACGGACTCGCTGCGCAGCCTCGCCCAGCGTGAAGGCGCCACACCCTTCATGCTGCTGCTCTCCGCCTTCCAGCTGCTGCTGTCGCGCTACTCCGGCCAGGACGACATCAGCGTCGGCTCCCCCATCGCCGGCCGTACCCACTCCGAGGCCGAAAGCCTCATCGGATTCTTCGTCAACACCCTCGTCCTGCGCACGCAGGTCCAGCCTCAATCGACCTTCCGCCAGTTGCTGGCCCAGGTGAAGGCCACCACGCTCGGGGCCTACGAGCACCAGCACGTCCCCTTCGAGAAGCTGGTGGAGGTCCTCCAGCCCTCTCGTGACTTGAGCCGCAGCCCGCTCTTCCAAGTCATGCTCGTCCTGCAGAACGCACCCGCAGAAGCCCTGCGCGTGCCGGGCATGGCCTTCCAGCCCATCCCCCTGGAGGGCAACTCCTCCCGCTTCGATTTGGCCCTCACCCTCTTCGAGGTGCCTCAGGGCCTCACCGGCTTCCTCGAGTACAGCTCCGACCTCTTCGACGCCTCCACCGCCCAACGCCTCATGGGCCACTTCGGCGTCCTTCTCTCCTCTCTCGCCGCCCAGCCCGACACTCGCGTGTCCACGCTGGAGGTGATGACGGCGGAGGAACGGAAGCATCTCCTCGTTGAATGGAACGAGACGGACGTCGCCTTCCCGCGCGACACCTGCATCCACCACGTCGTCGCGGAGCACGCTCGACGTACGCCTGAGGCTGTCGCCGTGCGCATGGGGGAGCGAAGCATCAGCTACGCGGGCCTCGACGCCTGGGCCCATGGCCTTGCCGTCCAACTGCACGCGGCCGGTGTCTCCCGTGGCAGCCGCGTCGCCGTCCTCGCCGAGCGCTCTCTGGAGTTGGTGGCGGGCTTGCTGGCCGCCCTCAAGGTGGGCGCCGCCTACGTCCCCGTCTCTCCCGGTGTCCCGCCGGAGCGTCTGGCCTTCATGCTGGAGGACTGCGGTGCATCTGTCCTCCTCACCCAGCAGCACCTGCGCGACTCGCTGCCCTCCCTCTCTGCTCGCGTCCTCGCGCTTGAAGCGGAGACGTCGGCCTACCAGCAACCGCTGCCGGTGGCGCCCGTGGGCCCGGAGGATTTGGCCTACGTCATCTACACCTCCGGCAGCACCGGACGGCCCAAGGGCGTCGCCGTCCACCACCGCGCGTTGATGAACCTCGTCTCCTGGCACCAGCGCACCTATTCGCTGTCTCCCCAGGACTCCACCGCACTCACCGCGGGCGTCGCCTTCGACGCTTCCACCTGGGAGGTGTGGCCTTCCCTCGCCTCTGGCGCCAGCCTCGTCGTCCCGCCCGACGCCGTGCGTGCGGAGCCGTCCCAACTGTTGCAATGGCTGGCCCGCGAAGCCATCACCACCTGCTTCATGCCGACGCCCCTGGCCGAGGCCGTGCTGCGCGAGGAGTGGCCCCGCCCTATCGCCCTGCGCGCTCTGCTGACCGGCGGCGATGCCCTGCACCACGGGCCACCTCCTTCGGTGCCCGCCGCCCTCTTCAACCACTACGGGCCCACCGAGAGCACCGTCGTCGCCACCTTCACCCCCGTCATGCGCGACGACGGCACGCGGCCTCCCATCGGCCGGCCCATCGCCAACACCCGCACCTACGTCCTCGACGCCCACTTGCAGCCGGTGCCCTTGGGTGTCCCCGGTGAGCTCTTCCTCGCCAGTGAAGGCCTTGCCTGGGGCTATCTGGGCCAGCCGGCCCTCAGTGCTGAGCGCTTCATCCCGCACCCCTTCTCCTCCACGCCGGGTGCCCGCCTCTACCGCACGGGCGACGTCGTGCGCTGGCGTGCCGATGGCCAACTGGACTACCTCCAGCGGCTCGACTTCCAGGTGAAGGTCCGCGGCTTCCGCATCGAGCTGGGCG
The DNA here is from genome assembly GCF_003668935.1 of Corallococcus sp. AB032C. Classification (NCBI taxonomy): domain Bacteria; kingdom Pseudomonadati; phylum Myxococcota; class Myxococcia; order Myxococcales; family Myxococcaceae; genus Corallococcus; species Corallococcus sp. AB032C. The sequence goes on from NZ_RAWP01000005.1 coordinate 12,093, forward strand.
AAATCGAAGCCTCCCTCCTCACTCACGCTTCCGTGCGCGAAGCCGTCGTCCTCGCTCGTGAGGACGTCCCCGGTGACAAGCGCCTCGTCGCCTACGTCGTGGGCGAGGCCCTCGAGGTCTCCGTCCTCCGCGCCCACCTCAAGCAGCACCTGCCTGAGTACATGGTGCCCACCGCCTTCGTCCCCCTGGAGGCGTTGCCTCTCAACGCCAACGGCAAGGTGGATCGCAAGGCCCTCCCCGTCCCGGACGCTTCGCCGCTCGCGGACTTCGTCGCCCCGCGCAATCCCACCGAGGAGCAGCTCGCGGACGTCTTCGCCCACGTCCTGCGCGTGGAGCGCGTGGGCATCCACGACGACTTCTTCGCGCTGGGAGGCCACTCCCTGCTGGCCACCCAGCTCGTCTCTCGCATCCGCGCAACCTTTGATGCGGAGCTGCCTCTGCGCTCCCTCTTCGAAGCCCCCACCGTCGCCGCACTCGCTGAGCGCCTGCGTACCGCCACGTCCGGCTCGCGCCTGCCACCGCTCACCCGCACCACCCACGACGGCCCTCCTCCACTGTCCTTCGCCCAGCAGCGCCTGTGGCTGTTGGATCAACTCCAGCCCGGCAGCGCCGCGTACAACATCCCCGCGGCCCTTCGGCTGAAGGGACAGGTGGACATCGAATCCCTGCGCCGTGCGTTCGAGGCCCTCGTTGCCCGGCACGAATCGCTGCGCACCACGCTCGTCCAGCATCAGGGCCAGCCCGCACAGCACATCCACGCGCCCGCGGCGTGGACACTGCCTCTGCTCGACGTGTCCTCACTGCCCGAGCCCCAGCGGGAAGAAGAGGCGCGGCGCCTCGCGAACGTGGAGGCCCTGCGCCCCTTCGACCTGGAAGCCGGTCCGCTGCTGCGCACGTCCCTGGTGCGCCTGGGCGAGGCGGAGCACCTGCTCCTCGTGACGATGCACCACATCGTCTCGGACGGCTGGTCCATGGGCGTCCTCGTTCGTGAGCTCACGGCGCTCTATGCGGCGTTCCACGCGGATCAAGTGCCAGTCCTCGCGCCGTTGCCCGTGCAGTACGCGGACTTCGCCGTCTGGCAGCAGGCATGGCTCCAGGGCGAAACACTGGAGGCCCAGCTCGCCTACTGGAAGGAGAAGCTCGCGGGTGCTCCCGCCGCGCTGGAGCTGCCCACGGACCGTCCGCGTCCGCCCGTGCAGTCGCATCGGGGTTCAACGGTCCCCTTGCGGCTCGCGCGGCCCGTGTCCGATGCGCTCAAGGTCCTGGCCCAGCGTGAAGGCGCTACCCCCTTCATGCTGCTGCTGGCCGCCTTCCAGGTGCTCCTGTCGCGCTACTCCGGACAGGACGACATCAGCGTGGGCACGCCCATCGCCGGCCGCACGCAGGCGGAGACCGAAGGCCTCATCGGCTTCTTCATCAACACGCTGGTGTTGCGCGCCCGCGTCCAGCCGGAATCCACCTTCCGCGAGCTGCTGGCCCAGGTGCGAGGCACGACGCTCGCCGCCTACGAGCACCAGCACCTGCCCTTCGAGAAGCTCGTCGAAGCCGTGCAGCCCGTGCGCGACCTGAGCCGCAGCGCGCTCTTCCAGGCGATGTTCGTCTTGCAGAACGCGCCCACCGAAGCCCTGAGCGTGCCGGGCCTGTCGTTCGAACAGCTCCCGCTCGAATCAGCATCGGCGAAGTTCGACCTGACGCTGACGCTGCAGGAGTCGCCCCAGGGCTTCATGGGCGTCCTGGAGTACAGCAGCGATCTCTTCGACGCATCGACCGCGCAGCGCATGGTGGGCCACTTCGGCGTCCTGCTGGAGGCCATCGCCGCTCAGCCGGGCTCGACACTCTCTCGCCTGCCGCTGCTCACCGCTCCGGAGCGACAGCAACTGCTCGTCGATTGGACCAGGACGGACGCGGAGTTCCCTCGCGACACCTGCTTCCACGAGGCCTTCACGGCCCAGGCCCTTCGCACGCCTGAAGCCCTGGCCGTCGTCTGCCGCGACCAGCAGCTCACCTTCCAGGAGCTGGACGCGCGCTCCAACCAACTGGCGCACCGGCTGGTGAAGCTGGGCGTCGGGCCCGACGTGCGCGTGGTGCTGTGCGTCGAGCGCTCCGTGGAGGCCCTCGTCGGCATCCTGGGCATCCACAAAGCCGGCGGCGCCTATGTGCCCCTCGACTTCCGCTACCCGGGCGAGTGGCTCGCCCACGTCCTCACGGATACCGGCGCGCCCGTGGTGCTCACCCAGCAGCGCCTGCGCGACGTGCTTCCCCAGCACACCGCCCACGTCGTCCTCCTCGATCCGGATGCGGAGGAGCTCGCGGCCGAGTCCCGCGAAGCGCCCGGCGTGGCCGTGTCCTCCGAGCACCTGGCGTACATCATCTACACCTCTGGCAGCACCGGCCGCCCCAAGGGCGTGATGATCCAGCACCGCTCCGTGATGAACCTGCGGCAGGGGCTGTCCACCACCGTGCACCAGGGCCGGGGCGCGGCGGAGCGGGTCAGCGTCAACGCACCGCTGTCCTTCGACGCCTCCGTCCAGCAGCTCGTACAGGTGCTCGACGGCCACACCCTCTGCATCGTACCCGACGAGGCCCGCGCCGACGCCGGTGAGCTGGTGAAGCGCATCGGTCACGACGCGCTGGACGTCCTCGACTGCTCTCCCGCGCACCTGCGCCTGCTGGTCGACGAAGGCCTGTTGGAGAAGGACACCCTCCCCCAGCGCGCGTTGGTGGGAGGCGAGGCGGTGGATCCCGGCACCTGGAGCCGCCTGGCCCAGCACCCGCGTCTGCGCGCCTTCAACGTCTACGGCCCCACCGAATGCACCGTCGACGCCACCGCGTGCGCCTTCGACGCTTCCCCCTCGCCCACCATTGGCCGGCCCCTGCCCAACGTCCGTGCGTACGTGTTGGACAAGTCCCTGCGCCCGGTGCCCGTGGGCGTCGCGGGGGAGCTCTTCCTCGGCGGTGAAGGCGTGGCGCGCGGCTACCTCAACCGCCCCGACCTGACCGCGGACCGCTTCATTCCGGATGCCTTCACCTCCACGCCCGGTGCACGCCTCTACCGCACGGGCGACGTGGTGCGCTGGCGCGAGAACGGGATGCTCGACTACCTGGGCCGCGCCGACTTCCAGGTGAAGGTCCGCGGCTTCCGCATCGAGCTGGGCGAAATCGAGTCCACGCTCCTCAAGCATCCCCAGGTGCATGCCGCCGTGGTGCTGGCGCGCGAGGACATCCCCGGCGACAAGCGGCTCGTGGCCTACGTGGTGCCCACAGAAGGCACGGACTCCGCACTGACGGCGGACGTCCTCAAGGACTGGCTCAAGCAGTTCCTGCCGGAGCACATGCGGCCCTCCACCTTCCTGGTGCTGGAGGCCCTGCCGCTCAACACCAACGGCAAGGTGGACCGCAAAGCCCTTCCCGCGCCCCAGGGCACCGCGCTCGCCTCCACCTACGTCGCGCCGCGCACCGCCGCCGAGGAGCAGCTCGCGGCCCTCTTCACGCAGGTGCTGCGCGTGGAGCGCGTGGGCATCCACGACGACTTCTTCGCGCTCGGAGGCCACTCCCTGCTGGCCACCCAGCTCGTCTCCCGCGTGCGCGCCGCCTTCCGCACGGAACTGCCGCTGCGGGCCCTCTTCGAGGCCCCCACCGTGGCCGCGCTCGCCCAGCGCCTCCAGGTCCAGACGCCGAGTCTCCGCCTGCCCCCGCTCACCCGGACTGCCGAAGAGGGTCCGCGGCCGCTGTCCTTCGCCCAGCAGCGCCTCTGGTTCCTGGATCAGCTCACGCCAGGAGATGCGTCGTACAACCTCCCGACGGCGCTCCGGCTGACGGGCCAGGTGGACGTGGAGTCATTGCGCCGCGCCTTCGAAGCGCTGGTCACCCGTCACGACTCCCTGCGCACCACCTTCCGCGAGCACCAGGGACAGACCGTCCAGCACGTCCATGCACCCGCCACGTGGAGCTTGCCGCTCGTGGACCTGTCCGCGCTGCCCGAGGCCCAGCGTGAAGCCGAAGCCTGGCGCAAGGTCGAAGCGGATGCGCACCAACCCTTCCATCTGGAAGCGGGTCCGCTGCTGCGCACCGCCCTCGTGCGGCTGGCGGCCGAGGAGCACCTGCTCCTGGTGACGATGCATCACATCGTCTCCGACGGCTGGTCCATGGGCGTGCTCGTCCGGGAACTGGTGACGTTCTACGAGGCCTTCACCCAGGGCATCGCGCCGGACCTGTCACCGCTGCCCGTGCAGTACGCGGACTTCGCGGCGTGGCAGCGCCAGTGGCTCCAGGGCGAAACGCTGGAGACCCAGCTCGCATACTGGAAGCAGCAGCTCTCGGGGGCGCCCTCCGCGCTGGAATTGCTGACGGATCATCCGCGCCCGTCCATCCAGTCGCACGAAGGCGCGGCCCTCTCCATCCAGATTCCGAGGGAGACGTCCGAAGCCCTCAAGGCACTGGCCGGACGCGAAGGCGCCACGCCCTTCATGGTGCTGCTCGCGGCGTACCAGGTCCTCCTGTCGCGCTACGCCGGCCAGGATGACATCAGCGTGGGCTCACCGATCGCGGGCCGCACCCAGGCGGAGACCGAGGGCCTCATCGGCTTCTTCGTCAACACGCTCGTCCTGCGCGCACGCGTGGAGCCGAAGGCGACCTTCCGCGAGCTGCTGGCCCAGGTGCGCGGCACCACGCTCGCCGCCTACGAGCACCAGCACCTGCCCTTCGAGAAGCTCGTCGAAGCCGTGCAGCCCGTGCGCGACGCGAGCCGCAGCCCGCTGTTCCAGGTGATGTTCGCGCTGCAGAACGCGCCCACGGAGGAACTGCGCGTCCCGGGCCTCGCCTTCCGGCAGGTGGCCGCCGAGGCACGCTCCGCCAAGTTCGACCTCACCCTGACGTTGCAGGATTCGGCGCAGGGGTTCGTCGGGTGGCTGGAGTACAGCACCGCGTTGTTCAAGCAGGACACGGTGGAGCGGATGTCCAGCCACCTGCGCACGCTGCTGGAGGCCGTGGCCTCAAGGCCCGAGCAGTCCGTGGCCGAGCTGACGCTGCTCTCCCGCGAGGAACGCCAGCGCATCCTCGTGGACTGGAACGACACCACCGTCGCCAGTCCCACGGACGTGCCCGTCCACATCCACTTCGCCCGACAGGTCCAGCGCACTCCTGACGCCGTGGCCCTCGAGCAAGGGGACGCCACGCTGACGTACGCGCAGCTCGAAGTCCGTGCCAACCAGCTCGCCCATCACCTGCGCGCGCTGGGCATCGTCCCGGGTGCGCGCGTCGGCGTCGCCATCGAGCGCTCGTTCGAGCTGGTAACGGCGATCCTCGCCATCCTCAAGGCTGGCGCCGCCTTCGTGCCCGTGGATCGCAATGCGCCCGTGGAGCGCATCGCCACCTTGCTGGAGGACGCGGACGTCGGCGTCGTCCTCACCCACCAGCCCTTCGCCTCCAAGCTGCCCGCTTCCGGCACTCGCGTCTGGCTGGACGCGCAGCAGGACGTCATCGCCGCACGCCCCACGCATGCGCTCGACGTCTCCGTGGAGGGAGAGTCTCTCGCCTACGTCATGTTCACCTCGGGCTCCACGGGGCGTCCCAAGGGCGTCTGCGTGCCCCACCGAGGCATCACCCGCCTGGTGCTCGGCAGCACCTTCATGCGCTTCGGGCCGGATGAAGTCTGGCTCCAGTTCGCGCCCGTCGCCTTCGACGCCTCCACGCTGGAGATGTGGGGCGCGCTGTTGCATGGCGCGAAGCTCGTGCTCGCTCCGCCCCATGCGCTCTCCCTGGAGGAACTGGCCACGCAGCTTCGCCGCCACCGGGTGTCGGCGTTGTTCCTCACGACCGCGTTGTTCGAACAGATGGCCCTGCACCAGGGCGAAGCGCTCGCGGGCGTGAGTCAACTGCTCACTGGCGGTGAGCTGATGCCCTGGGCTCGCTTGCGCGACCACCTGGCGCGGCTCCCCGATGACGCGACGCTGATGCACGCCTACGGCCCGACGGAGAACACGACCTTCTCCACCACGCTGCCGTTGCATCGGGGGGCGGTGGTGGAAGGTCCGGTGTCCATCGGGCGGCCCATTCCCAACTCCACCGCCTACGTCCTGGATGCCTACCTGCACCCGGTGCCCGTGGGCGTCGCGGGCGAGGTGTACGTTGGTGGCCCGGGCCTCGCCTGGGGCTACCTGCACCGCCCCGACCTGACCGCGGAGCGCTTCGTCCCCCATCCCTTCGATTCCACTCCCGGCGAGCGGCTCTACCGCACGGGCGACAAGGCCCGCTGGCGGGAGGACGGCACGCTCGACTTCCTGGGCCGCGTCGACTTCCAGGTGAAGGTGCGTGGCTTCCGCATCGAGCCAGGCGAAATCGAGACCGCCCTGCACGCGGCGCCAGGCGTCAACGAAGCGGTGGTCGTCGTCAGAGGTGTCGACACGGACAAGCGGCTCGTCGGCTACGTCACCGCGCACGAAGGGCACGCCCTGGAGGTGGAAGACCTCAAGGCCCACCTGCGCCAGCACCTGCCCGAGTACATGGTGCCGTCGGCCCTCGTGGTCCTGGAGGCCCTGCCCCTCAACGTCAACGGCAAGGTGGACCGCAAGGCCCTGCCCGAGCCGGAAGACACGTCGCGCTCGGCCGGCTTCGTCGCGCCGCGCAATGCAACCGAAGAGCAGCTCGCGGCCCTCTTCGCCGAAGTCCTCCGCGTGGAGCGGGTGGGCATCCAGGATGACTTCTTCGCCCTGGGAGGCCACTCCCTGCTGGCCACGCAGCTCGTCTCACGCGTGCGGGCCACCTTCGCGGTGGAGTTGCCCCTGCGAGCCCTCTTCGAAGCACCGACTGTCGAGGGCCTCGCACCGAAGCTGGACGGAGCCCGGTCCTCGACGCTCCGCGCGCCGCCGCTGCGCCCCGTCGCGCGTGAAGGAGCCATTCCGCTCTCCTTCGCCCAGCAGCGCCTCTGGCTGTTGGATCAGCTCCAGCCGGAGGATGCGTCGTACAACATCCCCACCGCCCTGCGGCTGACGGGCCAGGTGGACGTGGAGTCGTTGCGCCGGGCCTTCGAGGCACTCGTCGCCCGCCACGAGTCCCTGCGCACCACGCTCTCCGCTGCGCACGAAGAGCCGTCGCAATGCATCCAGCCGCCCTCTGGCTGGGAGTTGCCCGTCATCGACCTGACGTCCCTCCCTGAATCGCAGCGTGAGGAGGAGGCCCGGCGCGCGGCGGCCACGGAGGCACATCGTTCCTTCCAGCTCGCCACGGGCCCGCTGCTGCGCAGCACGTTGGTGCGGCTGGATGAAGCGGAGCACCTGCTGCTGGTGACGATGCATCACATCGTCTCCGACGGCTGGTCCATGGGTGTCCTCGTCCGCGAGCTGGCAGCCTTCTACGAAGCCTTCAGCGAGGGGAAGGCGCCTTCACTCGCGCCGCTGCCGGTGCAGTACGCGGACTTCGCGATGTGGCAGCGCCAGTGGCTCCAGGGTGAAGCGCTGGACGCACAGCTGGGTTACTGGAAGCAGCAGCTCTCCGGGGCACCCGCCGCGCTGGAGCTGCCCACGGATCGCCCGCGTCCGCCCGTGCAGTCGCACCGCGGAGCCACGGTGGACGTGCGCATCCCTACCCAGCTTTCGGAGGACCTCAAGGCCCTGGCCCAACGCGAGCGCGCCACGCCCTTCATGCTGCTGCTCGCAGCCTTCCAGGTGCTCCTGTCGCGCTACTCGGCGCAGGACGACATCAGCGTGGGTTCGCCCATCGCGGGCCGGACCCAGGCGGAGACCGAAGGCCTCATCGGCTTCTTCGTCAACACGCTGGTCCTGCGCGCCCAGATGGATCCGCGCGCGACGTTCCGCGAGCTGCTGGCCCAGGTGCGAGGCACGACGCTCGCGGCCTACGACCATCAGCACCTTCCCTTCGAGAAGCTCGTCGAAGCCGTGCAGCCCACGCGCGACCTGAGCCGCAGCCCGCTGTTCCAGGCCATGTTCGTCCTGCAGAACACGCCCACCGAAGCGCTGCGTCTGCCGGGATTGTCCTTCCAGACCCTCCCGCTGGAGGCCCACTTCGCGAAGTTCGATCTCTCCCTCGGTCTGCGTGAAAACCGGGACGGATTCGCCGGCACGCTGGATTACGCAACAGACCTGTTCGATGCCGCGACCCTCCAGCGCATGGCCGGACACTTCGGTGTGTTGCTGGAGGCCATCGCGAAGCAGCCGGACACGCGACTGGGCGACTTGCCGCTGCTCACGGATGATGAGCGCCAGCGACTCCTCATCGATTGGAACCCACCTGCCTCGCAGGTGCCGCAGGCGTCCAGCATCCCTGCGATGGTGGAAGCACAGGTGCGTCGCACTCCAGATGCACTGGCCGTCATCACGCCGGAACTGCAGCTGACGTACCGGGAGCTGGACGCGAAGGCGAACCAGCTCGCGCACCGTCTGCGCGGACTGGGCGTCGGGCCCGAAGTCCGTGTCGGTCTCTGCGTTGATCGCACCGAGGATCTTCTCATTGGCACCCTCGGCATTCTCAAGGCTGGCGGCGCCTACGTGCCGCTGGATCCCAGCTACCCGCGTGAGCGCTTGGGCTGGCTGCTGGAGGACGCCCAGGGCCCAGCTCTCGTCGCGCACTCCCATCTGCTCTCGGCGCTGCCGGAGACCACCGCCACGCCGGTGTGCCTCGACTCGGACGCGGAGCTGTCCACGCAGCCGACGACGTCTCCGCTTGTGGACATCCACGCTGGCCACCTCGCCTACCTCATCTACACCTCCGGCAGCACCGGCCGTCCCAAGGGCGTCGCCATCTCCCACGGCAACGCTGTCTCCTTCCTCCACTGGGCCTTGGAGACCTTCTCCCCGGAGGAACTGAAGGGGACGCTCGCCGCGACGAGCCTCAACTTCGACCTCTCCGTCTTCGAACTCTTCGCTCCGTTGAGCAGTGGCGGTGCGGTGGTGGTGGCTCGCAACGCCTTGCACCTGGCGGAGCTGTCCACCGCGGGCCACGTCACCCTCGTCAACACCGTGCCCTCCGCCATGGCGCAACTGCTGCGCCTGGGCGCAGTGCCTCCTTCCGTGCGTGTCATCAACCTCGCCGGTGAAGCCCTGCCGGAGACGCTGGCGAAGCAGGTCTACGCCGTCCCCACGGTGCAGAAGCTCTTCAACCTCTACGGCCCGTCCGAGGACACCACCTACTCCACCGCGTCCCTCGTCGGCCGTGACGAAGTGCCTCTCATCGGCAGGCCCCTGCCCGCGACGCGCGCCTACGTGCTGGATGCGTCGCTGCAGCCGGTGCCCGTCGGTGTCGCAGGCGAGCTGTACCTCGCCGGTGAAGGCCAGGCGCGCGGCTACCTGCTGCGCCCGGAGCTCACCGCGGAGCGCTTCGTTCCGGAACCCTACGGTCCTCCCGGCGGCCGCATGTACCGCACGGGCGACCGTGTCCGTTACCGCCTCGACGGGCGCCTGGAGTACCTGGGCCGCATCGACTTCCAGGTGAAGGTGCGCGGCTTCCGCATCGAGCTGGGCGAAATCGAAGCCGCGCTCCGCCGCGTCCCGGGCCTCAAGGACGTTGTCGTCGTCGCGAAGGGTGAGGCCGCCGACAAGCGCCTCGTCGCATACGTCACGCCCAAGGCCGAGGCCTCGCTGGAGGTGGAAGCCCTCAAGGCCCACCTGCGCCAGGGCCTCCCCGAGTACATGGTACCCGCCGCCTTCGTCGTCCTTCTCGCCCTGCCCCTCAACGTCAACGGCAAGGTGGACCGCAAGGCACTGCCGGAGCCGGAGGCGCAGCAGGCAGGCAGCACCTACGAAGCACCGCGCACGCTCACCGAGGAGCGGCTCACGGCCCTCTTCGCCGAAGTCCTCCGCATGGAGCGAGTCGGTGTGCGGGACGACTTCTTCGCCATGGGAGGCCACTCGCTGCTGGCCACCCAGCTCGTCTCGCGAGTGCGGACTACGTTCGAGGTAGAGCTGCCACTGCGGGCCCTCTTTGAAGCCCCCACCGTGGAAGCGCTCGCACCGAAGCTCGCGGGCGCCCGGTCCGCCGCGCTCCGTGCACCTCCGCTTTTGCCCTCGCCGCGCGAAGGCGCCATTCCGCTGTCCTTCGCGCAGCAGCGACTCTGGCTGTTGGATCAGCTCCAGCCGGGAGACATCTCGTACAACATCCCCACCGCCCTGCGGCTGACGGGACAGGTGGACCTGGAGTCGTTGCGCCGCGCCTTCGAAGCGCTGGTGGAGCGCCACGAATCGCTGCGCACCACGCTCTCCGCCGAGCACGAAGAGCCGTCGCAATGCATCCAGCCTCCCTCCGGTTGGGAGCTGCCCGTCATCGACCTGACGTCCCTGCCTGAGTCGCTGCGTGAGGAGGAGGCCCAGCGCGCGGCGGCCACGGAAGCCCGGCGTGCCTTCGACCTCTCCACGGGCCCGTTGCTGCGCAGCACGCTGGTGCGGCTGGGACGGGACTCGCACCTGTTGCTGGTGACGATGCACCACATCGTCTCCGACGGCTGGTCCTTGGGTGTCCTCGTCCGGGAAGTGGCGGCCTTGTACGAAGCCTTCAGCACCGGCCGCGCTCCCGTCCTCCCGCCACTGCCCGTGCAGTACGCGGACTTCGCCATGTGGCAGCGGGGCTGGCTCCAGGGTGAGTCCCTGGACGCGCAGCTGGGTTATTGGAAGCAGCAGCTCGCGGAGGCTCCGTCCGCGCTGGACCTGCCCACGGACCACCCGCGTCCGCCCGTGCAGTCCCGCCGCGGTGCCACGGTGGACGTGCGCATTCCGTTGGAGGTCTCCCAGTCCCTGAAGGCCCTGGCCCGGGATGAAGGCGCCACGCCCTTCATGCTGTTGCTCGCGGCCTGGCAGCTGCTCCTGTCGCGCTACTCCACGCAGGACGACATCAGCGTCGGTACGCCCATCGCAGGCCGCACCCAGGCGGAGACCGAGGGCCTCATCGGCTTCTTCGTCAACACGCTCGTCCTGCGCGCCCACGTCGAGCCGCAGGACTCGTTCCGCCAGCTGCTCTCCCAGGTGCGCGGCACGACGCTCGCGGCCTACGAGCACCAGCACGTCCCCTTCGAGAAGCTGGTGGAGGTCCTCCAGCCCGCGCGAGACCTGAGCCGCAGCGCGCTCTTCCAAGCGATGTTCTCCCTGCAGAACACGCCCATGGAGACGCTCCGACTCCCTGGACTCTCCTTCCAGACCGTCCCGGTGGACACGCGGTCCTCCAAGTTCGACCTCACGTTGACGTTGCAGGAGTCGCCCCAGGGCTTCGGCGGAACATTGACGTACGCCACGGACCTCTTCGATGCGTCCACCGTGCAGCGCATGGCGGGCCACCTGGGCGTGCTGATGGAGGCCATCGCCGCCCAGCCGGACGCGACACTCGCGAGCCTGCCGCTGCTCACCGCTCCGGAGCAGCGGCAGCTCCTCGTGGATTGGAACGGCCCCAGCGCTGAGTTCCCTCGCGACCTCTGCATTCATGACGCCTTCAGCGCCCAGGCACTCCGCACGCCTGACGCGCTGGCCGTCATCTGCCGCGAGGAGCAGCTCACCTTCCGCGAGTTGGACACCCGCGCCAATCAGCTTGCGCACCGGCTGGTGAAGCTGGGCGTTGGTCCCGACGTGCGCGTCGTGCTCTGCGTGGAGCGCTCCGTGGAGGCCCTCATCGGCATCCTCGGCACCCTCAAGGCCGGTGGCGCCTACGTCCCCATCGACCCCAGCTACCCGCGCGACTGGCTCGCCCACGTCCTCCAGGACACCGGCGCTCCCGTCGTCCTCACCCAGCAACGCCTGCGCGACTCACTGCCTCCCCACTCCGCGCACACCCTCTGCTTGGACTCCGACTCCGCGGATTTCGCTCTTGAGTCCCAGGACGCTCCGGTGACGTCGGTCACGCCAGAGCATCTGGCGTACATCATCTACACCTCCGGCAGCACCGGCCGCCCCAAGGGCGTGATGATTCAGCACCGCTCCGTGCTCAATCTTCGCGTCGCTCTCGCCGCCACCGTGCACGCGGACGCCCGGCCCGGGGAGCGCGTCAGCGTCAACGCGCCGCTCTCCTTCGACGCCTCCGTCAAGCAGCTCATCCAGGTGCTCGACGGCCACACCCTCTGCATCGTCCCTGACGAGGCGCGCGCCGACGTCGGCGAACTCGTCAACCGGATTGCCCAGGACGCGCTGGACGTCCTCGACTGCTCTCCCGCGCACCTGCGCCTGCTGGTGGATGAAGGCCTGCTGGAGCGCAAGGCCATCCCCCACCGCGTCCTCGTGGGTGGTGAAGCCGTGGACCCCGCCACCTGGCGTCACCTGGCCCAGGCCCCGCGCCCGCGCGTCTTCAACGTCTACGGCCCCACTGAGTGCACCGTCGACGCCACTGCCTGCGCCTTCGATGCGTCTCCGACTCCCACCATTGGGCGGCCCCTGCCCAACGTCCGCGTCTACGTGCTCGACCGCACGTTGCGCCCCGTGCCCGTGGGCGTCGCGGGCGAACTCTTCATCGGCGGTGAGGGCGTCGCGCGCGGCTACCTCAACCGGCCGGAGCTGACGGCGGACCGCTTCATCCCGGATGCATTCTCCTCCACGCCCGGTGCACGCCTCTACCGCACGGGCGACGTGGTGCGCTGGCGCGCGGACGGGATGCTCGACTACCTGGGCCGCGCTGACTTCCAGGTGAAGGTCCGCGGCTTCCGCATCGAGCTGGGTGAAGTCGAAGCCGCGCTCCTCAAGCATCCCCAGGTGCACGCCGCAGTAGTGCTGGCTCGCGAGGATGTGCCCAGCGACAAGCGGCTCGTTGCCTACGTGGTGCCTCCGGAAGGCACGGAGTCCGCGCCCACGCCTGAGGTCCTCAAGGACTGGCTCAAGCAGCTCCTGCCCGAGCACATGCGCCCCTCCGCGCTCCTCGTGCTGGAAGCACTGCCGCTCAACACCAACGGCAAGGTGGACCGCAAGGCCCTGCCCGCGCCCCAGAGCGGCGCACTCGCCTCCAGCTACGTCGCCCCGCGCACTCCCACCGAGGAGCAGCTCGCGACCATCTGGGCAGGAGTCCTGCGCCTGCCCCAGGTGGGCGTGACGGATTCCTTCTTCGAACTGGGCGGTCACTCACTGCTGGCCACCCAGGTGGTGTCGCGCGTGCGCGCCGGGTTCAACGTGGAGCTCCCACTGCGGGCCCTCTTCGAGTCCCCCACTGTGGAAGCGCTCGCGGTTCGCCTCTCGGGACTCACCCGCACGAACACCTCGCCGCTCACCCTCGTCTCGCATGACGGTCCGCTGCCGCTGTCCTTCGCCCAGCAGCGGATGTGGCTCATTGATCAGCTCGAGCCGGGCAGCCCTCTCTACAACATGCCCGTCGCCGTCCGGCTGGAGGGCCACCTGCGCGCGGACATGCTCGAGCGCGCGCTGCAGGAAGTCGTGCGCCGACACGACGCCCTGCGCACCACCTTCACCCAGGTGAACGGCGAACCGGTCCAGCGCATCCACCCCGACAGTCCCGTGCCCCTGGGGCTCGTGGACTTCACGGCCGTGCCAGAGGCGCAGCGCGAGCCCGAGATGCGGGACCGAGTGGATGCGGAGATGCGCCGGCCCTTCGACCTGCGCACCGGTCCGCTCATCCGCACGCTGCTCTTCAAACTTTCCGAGCGTGAGCACGTCCTCGTCGTCACGATGCATCACATCGTCTCTGACGGCTGGTCGCTGGGTGTGCTCGTACGTGAAGTCACTGCCCTCTACGCGGCCTTCTCCGCGAGACAGCCGTCGCCCCTGCCTGCGCTCTCCGTGCAGTACGCGGACTACGCGGACTGGCAGCGCCGCACGCTTTCGGGTGAGACGCTGCGTCAGGAGATGGCCTACTGGGAGGGGAAGCTCTCCGGTGCGCCAGCCGTGCTGGAGTTGCCCACCGATTTCCCCCGCCCGGCCGTCCGGAGCACCGCGGGTGCGACCCTCGGCTTCACCCTGTCGCGTGAGTTGACGGAAGCCCTGCGGAGCCTGGGCCACCGTGAAGGCGGCTCGCTCTTCATGGTGCTGCTCGCGGCCTGGCAGGGCCTGCTGTCGCGCTACACGGGCCAGCAGGACCTCAGCGTGGGCTCGCCCATCGCGGGCCGCACGCGCGCGGAGACGGAGGGCCTCATCGGCTTCTTCGTCAACACCCTCGTCCTGCGCGCGAAGGTGGACGAAGGCCAGTCCTTCCAGGCGCTGCTCCAGCAGGTGCGCGCCACGGTGCTGGAGGCCTACGAGCACCAGGAGGTGCCGTTCGAAAAGCTGGTGGAGGTCCTGCAGCCGACGCGCAGCCTCAGCCACACGCCCCTGTTCCAGACGCTGCTCGCGCTCCAGAACGTGCCCACGGAGGACGTGCATCTGCCGGACCTCCGGCTGCGAAGGCTGGAGGCCACCCACTCGACGTCGAAGTTCGACGTGAGCGTCTTCTTCACGGAGACGTCCGAAGGGCTGCGAGGCACGCTGGAGTACAGCACCGCCCTCTTCAAGCAGAGCACCGTGGAGCGGATGGCCCGCCACCTGCGCACGCTCCTGGAGGCCGTGGCCGCGAAGCCCGAGCAGCCCATGGCCCACCTGCCGCTCCTCTCCAACGACGAGCGCCAGCGCCTCCTCGTGGAGTGGAACGACACGGGCGTCACCAGCCCGACGGAGGTTCCCGTCCACGTCCACTTCGCCCGGCAGGCCCAGAGCACGCCCGACGCGGTGGCCCTGGTGCTGGGCGACGCGACGCTGACGTATGGGCAACTGGACGTGCGCGCGAACCAACTGGCTCATCACCTGCGCGCCCTGGGCATCGCCCCGGGGGCGCGCGTGGGTCTCGCCGTCGAGCGCTCCTTCGAACTGGTGACGGCGCTCCTCGCCATCCTCAAGGTGGGCGCGGCCTTCGTCCCCGTGGACCGCAATGCCCCCGTGGAACGCATCGCGATGCTGCTGGAGGACGCGGACGTCGGAGTGGTGGTCACGCACCAGCCCTTCGCTTCGTTGCTCCCTGCCACGGGCACTCGCGTCTGGATGGACGCCCAGTCCGCGGAGATCGCCTCGAAGCCCACGCATGCGCTTGATGTTCGCGTGGACAGCGAAGCCCTGGCCTACGTCATGTTCACCTCGGGCTCCACGGGCCGTCCCAAGGGCGTCTGCGTGCCTCACCGGGGCATCACGCGCCTCGTACTCGGCAGCACCTTCATGCGCTTCGGGCCCGACGAAGTCTGGCTCCAGTTCGCACCCGTTGCCTTCGATGCCTCCACGCTCGAAATCTGGGGCGCACTGCTGCACGGCGCGAAGCTCGTCCTCGCGCCACCGCATTCCCTGTCGTTGGAGGAACTGGCCGCCCAGCTGCGCCGCCACCGCGTGACGTCCCTGTGGCTCACCGCCGCTCTCTTCGAGCAGATGGCCCTGCACCAGGGTGAAGCGCTCGCAGGCGTGCGTCAGGTCCTCGCCGGTGGAGATGTGCTGCCCGCCTCCCGCGTTCGCGAGCACCTCGCGCGTCTTTCGGAAGGCACCACCTTCATCAACGGCTACGGCCCCACGGAGAACACCACCTTCTCCACCACCTTCGCCATGCAGCACGGCACGCGCTTGGAAGGCGCCATCCCCATTGGCCGGCCGCTCTCCAACTCCACCGTCTACGTGCTCGACTCGCACCTGCACCCGGTGCCCGTGGGCGTCGCGGGTGAGGTGTTCGTCGGCGGCCAGGGCCTCGCCTGGGGCTACCTGAATCGCCCCGAGCTGACCGCGGAGCGCTTCGTGCCCCATCCCTTCGCGTCCACTCAGGGTGAGCGCCTCTACCGCACGGGCGACCAGGCCCGTTGGAGGGAGGACGGCACCATCGACTTCCTGGGCCGCGTCGACTTCCAGGTGAAGGTGCGTGGCTTCCGCATCGAGTTGGGCGAAGTCGAAGCCGCCCTGCGCTCCTCCACCGGCGTCAACGAGGCCATCGTCGTGGCTCGGGGCGCGGACGCGGACAAGCGCCTCATCGGCTACGTCACCGCGAGCGAAGGCCACCCGCTGGACGCGGACTCACTCAAGGCAGGCCTCAAGCAGCGGCTGCCCGAGTACATGGTGCCGTCGGCCGTCGTGGTGCTGGACGCCCTGCCCCTCAATGCCAACGGCAAGGTGGACCGCAAGGCCCTGCCCGAGCCCGACGCCCACGCCATCGAGGCCCGGGACTTCGTCGCGCCTCGCGACGCGCTTGAAATGCAGCTCGCTCGCATCTGGGAGGACCTCCTCTGCGTCCGCTCCGTCGGCGTCCGCTCCAGCTTCTTTGAGTTGGGCGGCCACTCCCTGCTCGCCGTGCGCATGGTCGCCGCCGTGCGCGAGCGTCTCGGCCAGTCGATTCCCCTCTCCGTCCTCTTCCAGCAGCCCACCATCGAGCAGCTCGCCCAGGTGCTCCGCGATGACTCACAGGACTGGACGCCTCTCGTCCCGCTGGAGCGCGGAGAGCCCAACCAGCGACCTCTTTTCCTCGTCCACCCCGGTGGCGGCAACGTCCTCGCGTACTCGGAGCTGGCGCGCCGTCTGGGGCCGTCACTTCCCGTCTTCGGCCTCCAGTCGCGTGGCCTCGACGGACGGCCCGTCGCCGAGTCCATCGAGGAGATGGCCACCCTCTACATCGAAGCCATCCGCACCGTGCAGCCTCACGGCCCCTACCAACTGGGAGGCTGGTCGCTCGGCGGCGTCATCGCCTACGAGATGGCCCGTCGCCTGCGCGAGGCCGGTGAAGCCGTGGACCTGCTCGCCCTCATCGACGCCCACGTCCACGGCCTGACGAAGCACGCGCAGGCGGAGACGCAGCTCGACTCCGAGACGCGCGCAAGGCTCGCCTTCGCCCATGCCACCGCCACCGCCTTCGGTCAGGAGCTCTCCGTCCCGGACGAAGCCCTGGCACAGGGCGACGACGTGATGCTGGACCACCTGCTGCAGGAAGGACTCCGGGCGCGCATCCTCGACGCGCAGTCCGGCCCGGCCCAGCTGCGTGCCCTCTTCAACGTCTTCCGGGCCAACCTCTTCGCCCACGAGAAGTACGTGCCCCAGCCGTACGACGGCACCGCCCTGCTCCTGAGCGCCAGCGAAGCCGCGGCCGATGTCCCGCGTCACCGCGGGTGGGAGCCCCTGGTGCGTGGCGGGCTGGAGGTACACGACGTCCCCGGTGGCCACCACGCCCTGATGCAGGACCCGAACCTCGGAGCCGTCGTCGAGCGCCTGCGTGAGGTGCTCGCGCGGGTCTCCGGCACCGCGCCCCGGCAGTCCACGGGGAGCTGACCCCGGGGGTTGGAGTGAAGCGAGCCAGGGAGGAGACGCTGGGAGCAGGTCTCACTCCGGAGGACATCTGACGTCCTTGCCTCCCTGGCTTCGGGGAACCAGAACAATCCCGTAAATACTCGAATTCATTCGAGTGGGTGCTTATCCGCCCTCATGACAGGGGCGTCTTAGGCGGAATAATATCACCCATATGAATTTGACCCACCCTCGCGCTTCTTTGGGAAGAGCGGCGCAGGGAGTCAATCCGGCACCAGCAACACGCCCGAGTTCCGCGAGCGCCTCGGCCTCCAGTGGTGCTCGTACGCAGTGGCGGCCCCCAGTGCGGAGTACACGAGATGAGCCACGAGCTGTCGAAGCGGATCGCCAACCTCTCACCGGAAAAGCGCGCCGAGTTGCTCAAGAAGGTGGCCGCGCAGAAGGCCATCGCGGGTAACTCCGCGCAGGGCCTCATCCCGGTGCAGGACCGCACGCGCCCGCTGCCGCTGTCCTTCGCGCAGCAGCGCCTCTGGTTCATTGATCAGCTGCAACCCGGCACCTCCCTCTTCAACGTGCCCATGGCGGTGCGTCTGGAGGGTGCGCTCGACGTGGCCGTGCTGGAGCGCGCGCTGCGAGAAGTCGTGCGCCGTCATGAGGTGCTGCGCACCACCTTCCGTGAGGACGTCTCCGGCCCCGTGCAGGTGGTGTCCCCGGAGCCGATGCTCACCCTGGAGCACAAGGACCTCACGGGCTCACCGCCGGAAGAAGCATGGCGCATGGCGCGTGAAGCCGCGGCCCAGCCCTTCGACCTCGCGAAGGGCCCGCTGCTGCGTGCGTTGCTGCTGACGTCGGCACCGGGAGAGCACCTGCTCGTCGTGGTGGTCCACCACATCGTCTCCGACGGCTGGTCCATGACGCTGCTGGTGCGCGAAGTGGCGCTGCTCTACGGCGCGCTCGCGCGAGGACAGGCAGCGCCCCTCCCGCCGCTGGGCATCCAGTACGCCGACTTCGGCGTCTGGCAGCGCGAGTGGATGCAGGGGCCTCGGCTGGAGAAGCAGCTCGATTTCTGGAAGCGGCAGTTGGCCGGAGTGCCCTCCGCGCTGGAGTTGCCCACCGACTTCCCCCGCCCCGCCACCCGCGACGGCCGAGGCGCCCGGCATGACGTGCTGCTGCCGCGCGAGTTGACGGACGCGCTCAAGGCCCTGGCCCAGCAGGAAGGTGCCTCCCTCTACATGGCGCTTCTGACGGGCTGGCAGATGCTGATGGCCCGCTACTCTGGCCAGGAGGACGTCACCGTCGGCTCTCCCATGGCCGGCCGCACGCGCGGCGAGGTGGAGAGCCTCATCGGCCTCTTCGTCAACGCCCAGGTGCTTCGCACGCGGGTGACGGACACGGCCTCCTTCCGCACACTGCTGCGTCAGGTGCGAGAGACGGTGCTCGGTGCGCAGGAGCACCAGGAGTTGCCCATCGAGCGCCTCGTGGAGGAGTTGAAGCCCGAGCGCATCCCGGGCCGTACTCCCTTCTTCCAGGTGATGCTCACCTACCAGGCCTCCTTCCGCGGCTCCGCCTCCGTCGAGGGCGTCAAGCTGGAGGCACTGGAGCTCGACACCTTCTCCGCCAAGTTCGACCTCACCCTCCAGGTGCTGGAGACCGACGCCGGGCTCAAGGGCTACCTCGAGTACACCACCGACATCTTCACCGCCTCCACCGCCGCACGCATGGCCGAGCACCTGCGCGTGCTCCTTCAGGAGGCCGTCGCGCATCCGGATCACCGCGTGTCGTCGCTGCAACTGCTCGCGGGAGCAGAGCGCCAGCAGATGCTGGTGGAGTGGAATGCGACGCGGGCACCCTTCCCCGAAGCGTGCATGCACTCGCTCTTCGAGGAGCAGGTGCGCCTCGCTCCGAACGCGGTGGCCGCTGTGTTCGAGGGGACGCAACTGACGTACGCGCAGCTGGATGCGCGTGCCAATCAGCTCGCCCATGCCCTTCGCCGTCGTGGCGTGGGCCCCGAGGTCCGCGTCGCGCTCAGTGTCGAGCGCTCCCTCGATGTCGTCATCGGTCTGCTGGGCATCCTGAAGGCCGGCGGTGCCTGGGTGCCGGTGGATCCGCGCCTACCTCGTGAGCGTCTGGCCTTCATGCTGGAGGACAGCGCGGCCCAGGTGCTCGTCACTCAGCAGCCGCTCGTGGACCGCTTCCCGGAGGCGTTGCACGCCCGCGCGCTCTGCTTGGACACCGAGCGCGGCGCTCTCGCCACTGAACCGACGGATGCGCCCGTAACGGGAGTGACGCCCGCGAACATGGCGTACCTCCTCTACACCTCGGGCAGCACCGGTACGCCCAAGGGCACAGCGGTGGAGCACCGCAGCGTCGCCAACCTCGTCACCCACGAGGCGGTGGCCTACGGCATTGGCCCCGGCAGCCGCGTGTTGCAGTTCGCCAGCCTCAGCTTCGACCTCTCCGTGGAGGAGATTTTCACCACGCTCTGCAACGGCGCCACGCTGGTGCTCGCCCCGCTGGAGAAGCTGATGCCGGGCGCGCCGCTGCCCATGCTGCTGCGTGAGCAGGAGTTAAGCGTCGTCAGCCTCACCCCCGCGGCCCTGGCGGCCACGTCGTCCGAGGGGCTGCCCAAGGTACGCACCGTCATCTCCGGCGGCGAAGCCCTGCCCGCGGATGTCGTCGCGCGTTGGGCCCCGGGACGGCGCTTGCTCAACACCTACGGCCCCACCGAAGCCACCGTCATCGCCACCTTCGGTGAGGTGGTTGCGGATGGAGAAGTGCCGTCCATCGGCAAGCCGCTGGCGAACGTGCACGTCTATGTGTTGGACCCGCACGGCCAGCCGGTGCCTGTGGGCGTGCGCGGTGAGTTGCACATCGGTGGCGTCGGCGTGGCGCGAGGCTATGCGGGACGCTCGGGCCTCACCGCCGAGCGCTTCATTCCGGACGCGTTCTCCTCCACTCCAGGCGCCCGTCTCTACCGCACGGGCGACGTGGTGCGCTGGCGTGCTGACGGCCAACTGGATTTCGTCGGCCGCATCGACGCGCAGGTGAAGGTGCGCGGCTTCCGCATCGAGTTGGGTGAAGTCGAGAACGCCCTGCGCGCAGCCCCTGCCGTGAAGGACGCCGTCGTGCTCGCCCGTGAGGACTCTCCGGGTGACAAGCGGTTGGTGGCCTATGTCGTCGGCGACGCCCTTGATGTCACGGCCCTCCGCGCGCACCTCAAGCAGCACCTGCCCGAATACATGGTGCCCGCCGCCTTCGTCCCTCTGGACGTGCTGCCGCTGACTTCCAACGGCAAGGTGGACCGCAAGGCACTCCCTGCTCCGGACGTGAGCGCGCTTCGGGCTTCGCACGCCTACGAGGCCCCAGCGACGCCGCTGGAGGAGAAGCTCGCGGCCCTCTGGAGCGAGGTGCTTCGTGTGCCCACCGTGGGCCGCACGGACAATTTCTTCGAGCTGGGTGGCCACTCCCTGCTCGCCACGCAGTTGGTGGCCCGCGTGCGCGCGGCGCTCGACGTGGAACTTCCCCTCCGCGCCCTCTTCGAAGCCCCCACCATCGAGGCCCTCGCGCAGCGCCTCCAGCTCACGGCGACCGGCACGCGACTGCCGCCCCTCACCCGCATCGCGCACGAAGGCCCGCCCCCGCTGTCCTTCGCCCAGCAGCGCCTGTGGCTGTTGGATCAGCTCCAGCCTGGCAACGCCGCATACAACATCCCCGCCGCCCTCCGGCTGAAGGGCCACGTGGACGTCGAGTCCCTTCGCCGCGCCTTCGAGACCCTCGTCGCCCGGCATGAAACGCTGCGCACCACCTTTGTCGAGCACCAGGGCCAGCCCGCGCAGTGCATCCACGCGCCTTCGACGTGGACGCTCTCCCTGCTCGATGTGTCCTCGCTGCCCGAGCCTCAACGGCAGGAAGAAGCGCGTCGCCTCGCGAACCTCGACGCCCACCGTCCCTTCGACCTGGAAGCGGGTCCGCTCCTTCGCACCTCCCTGGTGCGCCTGGGCGACGCGGAGCACCTGCTGCTGGTGACGATGCACCACATCGTCTCGGACGGCTGGTCCATGGGCGTCCTCGTCCGCGAGCTCACCGCCCTGTACGCGGCGCTCCACGCGGAGCAGGCGCCCACGCTCGCACTGCTGCCCGTGCAGTACTCGGATTTCGCCGTGTGGCAGCAGGGATGGCTCCAGGGCGAAACGCTGGAGACCCAGCTCGCCTATTGGAAGGAGAAGCTCGCGGGGGCTCCCGCCACGCTGGAGCTGCTCACGGACCGTCCGCGTCCGCCCGTGCAGTCGCACCGGGGCGCGACGGTTCCCGTGCGGCTCGCCTTGCCGCTGACCGAGGCCCTCAAGACCCTGGCCCGGCAAGAAGGCGCCACGCCTTTCATGCTGCTGCTCTCCGCCTTCCAGGTGCTCCTGTCGCGCTACTCCGGCCAGGACGACATCAGCGTGGGTTCTCCCATCGCCGGCCGCACCCAGGCCGAGACCGAAGGCCTCATCGGCTTCTTCGTCAACACGCTGGTGCTGCGCGCCCACGTGGATCCACGCGCGACCTTCCGGGAGCTGCTGGCGCAGGTGCGCGGCACGACGCTCGCGGCCTATGAGCACCAGCACCTGCCCTTCGAGAAGCTGGTGGAGGTCCTCCAGCCCGTGCGCGACCTGAGTCGCAGCGCGCTCTTCCAGGCGATGTTCACCCTGCAGAACGCGCCCATGGATGCGCTTCGCGTGCCGGGCCTGTCGTTCGAACAGCTCCCGCTCGAATCGAACTCCGCGAAGTTCGACCTGTCCCTGACGCTTCAGGACTCGCCTCAGGGCTTCATGGGCGTGCTGGAATACAGCAGCGACCTCTTCGACGCCGCCACCGTCCAGCGCATGGTGGGCCACCTGGACGTCCTGCTGGAGGCCATCGCCGAGCAGCCGGACTCGACGCTCGCGGGCCTGCCCTTGCTCACGGCTCCAGAGCGCCGGCAGCTCCTCGTGGACTGGACCAGGACGGACGCGGAGTTCCCTCGCGACACCTGCTTCCACGAGGCCTTCACGGCCCAGGCCCTTCGCACGCCTGAAGCCCTGGCCGTCGTCTGCCGCGACCAGCAGCTCACCTTCCAGGAGCTGGACGCGCGCTCCAACCAACTGGCGCACCGGCTGGTGAAGCTGGGCGTCGGGCCCGACGTGCGCGTGGTGCTGTGCGTGGAGCGCTCCGTGGAGGCCCTCGTCGGCATCCTGGGCATCCACAAAGCCGGCGGCGCCTATGTGCCCCTCGACTTCCGCTACCCGGGCGAGTGGCTCGCCCACGTCCTCACGGATACCGGCGCGCCCGTGGTGCTCACCCAGCAGCGCCTGCGCGACGTGCTTCCCCAGCACACCGCCCACGTCGTCCTCCTCGATCCGGATGCGGAGGAGCTCGCGGCCGAGTCCCGCGAAGCGCCCGGCGTGGCCGTGTCCTCCGAGCACCT
Source organism: Corallococcus sp. AB032C (assembly GCF_003668935.1). Lineage (NCBI taxonomy): Bacteria > Pseudomonadati > Myxococcota > Myxococcia > Myxococcales > Myxococcaceae > Corallococcus > Corallococcus sp. AB032C. Next base: position 34,701 of record NZ_RAWP01000005.1, read on the forward strand.
GGCGTACATCATCTACACCTCTGGCAGCACCGGCCGCCCCAAGGGCGTGATGATCCAGCACCGCTCCGTGATGAACCTGCGGCAGGGACTGGCCACCACCGTGCACCAGGGCCGGGGCGCGGCGGAGCGGGTCAGCGTCAACGCCCCGCTGTCCTTCGACGCCTCCGTCCAACAGCTCGTGCAGGTGCTCGACGGCCACACCCTCTGCATCGTCCCCGACGAGGCCCGCGCCGACGCCGGTGAGCTGGTGAAGCGCATCGGTCACGACGCGCTGGACGTCCTCGACTGCTCTCCCGCGCACCTGCGCCTGCTGGTGGATGAGGGCCTGTTGGAGAAAGACACCCTCCCCCAGCGCGCGCTGGTGGGCGGCGAGGCGGTGGATCCCGGCACATGGAGCCGCCTGGCCCAGCACACGCGTCTGCGCGCCTTCAACGTCTACGGCCCCACTGAATGCACCGTCGACGCCACCGCCTGCGCCTTCGACGCCTCCCCCACGCCCACCATCGGCCGGCCCCTGCCCAACGTCCGTGCGTACGTGTTGGACAAGTCCCTGCGCCCGGTGCCCGTGGGCGTCGCGGGTGAGCTCTTCCTCGGCGGTGAAGGCGTGGCGCGCGGCTACCTCAACCGCCCCGACCTGACGGCGGAGCGCTTCATCCCCGACGCCTTCTCCGCCATCCCGGGCGCGCGCCTCTACCGCACGGGCGACGTGGCGCGCTGGCGCGCGGACGGGATGCTCGACTACCTGGGCCGCGCCGACTTCCAGGTGAAGGTGCGTGGCTTCCGCATCGAGCTGGGTGAAGTCGAAGCCGCGCTCCTCAAGCATCCCCAGGTGCACGCCGCCGTGGTGCTGGCGCGCGAGGACATCCCCGGCGACAAGCGGCTCGTCGCCTACGTGGTGCCCACGGAAGGCACGGACTCCGCGCCGACGACGGACGTCCTCAAGGACTGGCTCAAGCAGCTCCTGCCGGAGCACATGCGGCCCTCCACCTTCCTGGTGCTGGAGGCCCTGCCGCTCAACGCCAACGGCAAGGTGGACCGCAAGTCCCTGCCCGCGCCCCAGGGCACCGCGCAGGCGTCCACCTATGTCGCGCCGCGCACTCCCACGGAAGAGCAGCTCGCGGCCCTCTTCGCGCAGGTGCTGCGCGTGGAGCGCGTGGGCATCCACGACGACTTCTTCGCCCTGGGCGGACACTCGCTGCTGGCCACCCAGTTCGTCTCCCGCGTGCGCGCCACCTTCCGCGTGGAGTTACCGCTCCGGGCCCTCTTCGAGGCCCCCACGGTGGCCGCGCTCGCCGAAGGCCTCCGGACACGGACACCCGGCCACCACCTGCCTCCACTCATCCGGGCTTCGGCGGACAGCCCGCGACCGCTGTCCTTTGCCCAGCAGCGCCTCTGGTTCCTGGATCAGCTCACGCCGGGAGACGCGTCGTACAACCTCCCCACGGCGCTGCGGCTGACGGGCCCGGTGGACGTGGAGTCATTGCGCCGCGCCTTCGAAGCGCTCGTCACCCGTCACGACGCCCTGCGCACCACCGTGCACGAAGTCCAGGGACAGGCCACCCAGCACGTCCACGCTCCGGCCACCTGGACCTTGCCGCTCATGGACCTGTCCGCGCTGCCCGACGCGCAGCGTGAAGCCGAAGCCTGGCGCAAGCTCGAGGAGGAGGCGCACCAGCCGTTCCATCTGGAAACGGGCCCGCTGCTGCGCACCGCGCTCGTGCGGCTGGCGGCCGAAGAGCACCTGTTGCTCGTGACGATGCACCACATCATCTCCGACGGCTGGTCCATGGGCGTGCTCGTGCGCGACCTGGTCGCCTTCTATGAAGCGTTCAGCGCCGGCCAGACGCCCGCGCTCGCCCCGCTGCCCGTGCAGTACGCGGACTTCGCGGAGCGGCAGCGCCAGTGGCTCCAGGGCGAAACGCTGGAGACCCAGCTCGCCTACTGGAAGCAGCAGCTCGCGGGGGCTCCCGCCACCCTGGCGCTGCCCACGGATCATCCGCGCCCGTCCATCCAGTCACACGCGGGCACGTCCCTCGCAGTCCGCATTCCACGGGAGACGTCCGAAGCCCTCAAGGCGCTGGCCGGGCGAGAGGGGGCGACCCCCTTCATGGTGCTGCTCGCGGCCTGGCAGCTGCTCCTGGCGCGCTACGCCGGCCAGGACGACGTCAGCGTGGGCACGCCCATCGCGGGCCGCACCCAGGCGGAGACCGAGGGCCTCATCGGCTTCTTCGTCAACACGCTCGTCCTGCGCGCCCAGGTGAATCCACGCGCGACCTTCCGCGAGCTGCTCGCGCAGGTGCGCGGAACCACGCTCGCGGCGTTCGAGCATCAGCACCTGCCCTTCGAGAAGCTCGTCGAAGCCGTGCAGCCCGTGCGCGACGCGAGTCGCAGCCCGCTGTTCCAGGTGATGTTCGCGCTGCAGAACGCGCCCCTGGAAGACCTGCGCATCCCGGGCCTCACCTTCCGGCAGGTGGCCGCGGAATCGCGCTCCGCCAAGTTCGACCTCACCCTGACGTTGCAGGACTCGGCGCAGGGGTTCGTCGGGTGGCTGGAGTACAGCACCGCGTTGTTCAAGCAGGGCACGGTGGAGCGGATGGCCCGCCACCTGCGCACCCTGCTGGAGGCCGTGGCCTCAAGGCCCGAGCAGTCCGTGGCCGGGCTGTCGCTGCTCTCCCGCGAGGAACGCCAGCGCATCCTCGTGGACTGGAACGACACCACCGTCGCCAGCCCCCTGGACGTCCCGGTCCACGTCCACTTCGCGCGGCAGGCCCTCAGCACGCCCGACGCGGTGGCCCTCGTGCTGGGGGAGGCGACGCTGACGTACGCCCAGCTCGAAGCCCGCGCCAACCAACTGGCCTGGCATCTGCGCGGCCTCGGCATCGTGCCCGGCGCGCGCGTGGGCCTCGCCATCGAGCGCTCGTTCGAGCTGGTGACGGCGCTCCTCGCCATCCTCAAGGCTGGCGCCGCCTTCGTGCCCGTGGACCGCAATGCGCCGGTGGAGCGCATCGCGATGCTGCTGGAGGACGCGGACGTTGGCGTCGTCCTCACCCATCAGCCCTTCGCCTCCAAGCTGCCCGCTTCCGGCACTCGCGTCTGGCTGGACGGGCAGCAGGACGTCATCGCCGCACGTCCCACGCATGCGCTCGACATCTCCGTGGAGGGAGAGTCTCTCGCCTACGTCATGTTCACCTCGGGCTCCACGGGGCGTCCCAAGGGCGTCTGCGTGCCCCACCGAGGCATCACCCGCCTGGTCCTCGGCAGCACCTTCATGCGCTTCGGGCCGGATGAAGTCTGGCTCCAGTTCGCGCCCGTTGCCTTCGACGCCTCCACGCTGGAGATGTGGGGCGCGCTGCTGCATGGCGGGAAGCTCGTGCTCGCTCCGCCCCATGCGCTCTCCCTGGAGGAACTGGCCACGCAGCTTCGCCGCCACCGGGTGTCGGTGCTGTGGCTCACCACCGCCCTCTTCGAGCAGATGGCCCTTCACCAGGGCGAAGCGCTCGCGGGCGTGAGTCAGCTGCTCACCGGCGGTGAGCTGATGCCCTGGGCGCGTCTGCGCGACCACCTGGCGCGGCTCCCCGAAGGCGCGACGCTGGTGCACGCCTACGGCCCGACGGAGAACACGACCTTCTCCACCACGCTGCCGTTGCGTCGGGGGGCGGTGGTGGAAGGTCCGGTGTCCATCGGGCGGCCCATTCCCAACTCCACCGCCTACGTCCTGGATGCCTACCTGCACCCGGTGCCCGTGGGCGTCGCGGGCGAGGTGTACGTTGGTGGCCCGGGCCTCGCCTGGGGCTACCTGCACCGCCCCGACCTGACCGCGGAGCGCTTCGTCCCCCATCCCTTCGATTCCACTCCCGGCGAGCGGCTCTACCGCACGGGCGACAAGGCCCGCTGGCTGGAGGACGGCACGCTCGACTTCCTGGGCCGCGTCGACTTCCAGGTGAAGGTGCGTGGCTTCCGCATCGAGCCAGGCGAAATCGAGACCGCCCTGCACGCGGCGCCAGGCGTCAACGAAGCGGTGGTCGTCGTCAGAGGTGTCGACACGGACAAGCGGCTCGTCGGCTACGTCACCGCGCACGAAGGGCACGCCCTGGAGGTGGAAGACCTCAAGGCCCACCTGCGCCAGCACCTGCCCGAGTACATGGTCCCGTCGGCCTTCGTGGTCCTGGAGGCCCTGCCCCTCAACGTCAACGGCAAGGTGGACCGCAAGGCCCTGCCCGAACCGGAAGACACGTCGCGCTCTGTCGGGTTCGTCGCGCCGCGCAATGCAACCGAAGAGCAGCTCGCGGCCCTCTTCGCCGAAGTCCTCCGCGTGGAGCGGGTGGGCATCCAGGATGACTTCTTCGCGCTGGGGGGCCACTCCCTGCTGGCCACGCAGCTCGTCTCGCGCGTACGCGCCGCGTTCGGAGTGGAGTTGCCGCTCCGCGGGTTCTTCGAAGCGCCCACGGTGGAGGCGCTCGCGGCGAAGTTCGACAGCGCCCATGGCTCCGGGCATTACCTGCCGCCGCTGCGGCCCGTCGCGCATGAAGGTGCCGTGCCGCTCTCGTTCGCGCAGCAGCGGCTCTGGTTCCTGGATCAGCTCACCCCGGGCGATGCGTCGTACAACATCCCCACGGCGCTGCGGCTGACGGGCCGCGTGGACGTGGAGTCCCTGCGCCGCGCCTTCGAAGCGCTGGTCGCCCGCCACGACTCCCTGCGCACCACCTTCCAGGAGCATCAGGGCCAGGCCACCCAGCACATCCACGCCCCCGGAGCATGGGCCCTGCCGCTCATGGACGTGTCCAGCCTGCCGGAAGCGCAGCGCGAAGCCGAGGCCCGGCGCCGGGTCGCGGAGGATGCCCGTCAGCCGTTCCGCCTGGAACACGGACCGCTCCTGCGCACGGCGCTCGTCCGGCTGGGCGAAGACGAGCACCTGCTGCTGGTGACGATGCACCACATCGTCTCCGACGGCTGGTCCATGGGCGTGCTCGTGCGCGAGCTCGTGACGTTCTACGCGGCATTCACCCAGGGCACGGCGCCAGCCCTCAGCCCCCTGCCGGTGCAGTACGCGGACTTCGCGGCGTGGCAGCGTCAGTGGCTCCAGGGCGAAACGCTCGACGCGCAGCTGCGCTACTGGAAGCAGCAGCTCGCGGGCGCGCCCGCCGCGCTGGAGCTGCTGACGGATCATCCGCGTCCGTCCATCCAGTCCCACGCGGGCGCGGCCCTCACCGTCCAGCTTCCGCCCGAAACCACCCAGGCCCTCAAGGCGCTGGCCCGGCGCGAGGGGGCCACCCCCTTCATGGTGCTGCTCGCGGGCTTCCAGCTCCTGTTGTCACGCTACGCAGGCCAGGACGACGTCAGCGTAGGCACGCCCATCGCGGGCCGCACCCAGGCGGAGACCGAGGGCCTCATCGGCTTCTTCGTCAACACGCTCGTCCTGCGCGCCCAGGTGAATCCACGCGCGACCTTCCGCGAGCTGCTCGCGCAGGTGCGCGGAACCACGCTCGCGGCGTTCGAGCATCAGCACCTGCCCTTCGAGAAGCTCGTCGAAGCCGTGCAGTCCGTGCGGGACGCGAGCCGCAGCCCGCTGTTCCAGGTGATGTTCGCGCTGCAGAACGCGCCCACCGGGGACCTGCGAATCCCGGGCCTCACCTTCCAGCAGGTGGCCGCCGAAGCACGCTCCGCCAAGTTCGACCTCACCCTGACGTTGCAGGACTCGGCGCAGGGCTTCGTGGGCTGGCTGGAGTACAGCACCGCCCTCTTCGAACGAAGCACGATGGAGCGGATGGCCCGCCACCTGCGCACCCTGCTGGAGGCCGTGGCCTCAAGGCCCGAGCAGTCCGTGGCCGGGCTGTCGCTGCTCTCCCGTGAGGAGCGACAGCGCATCCTCGTGGACTGGAACGACACCACCGTCGCCAGCCCCCTGGACGTCCCGGTCCACGTCCACTTCGCGCGGCAGGTCCTCAGCACGCCCGACGCGGTGGCCCTCGTGCTGGGGGAGGCGACGCTGACGTACGCCCAGCTCGAAGCCCGCGCCAACCAACTGGCCTGGCATCTGCGCGGCCTCGGCATCGTGCCCGGCGCGCGCGTGGGCCTCGCCATCGAGCGCTCGTTCGAGCTGGTGACGGCGCTCCTCGCCATCCTCAAGGCTGGCGCCGCCTTCGTGCCCGTGGACCGCAATGCGCCGGTGGAGCGCATCGCGATGCTGCTGGAGGACGCGGACGTTGGCGTCGTCCTCACCCATCAGCCCTTCGCCTCCAAGCTGCCCGCTTCCGGCACCCGCGTCTGGCTGGACGCGCAGCAGGACGTCCTGGCCGCACTGCCCACGCACGCGCCCGACGTCGCCGTGGAGGGCGAGTCCCTCGCCTACGTCATGTTCACCTCGGGCTCCACGGGGCGTCCCAAGGGCGTCAGCGTGCCGCACCGGGGCATCACCCGACTGGTGCTCGGCAGCACCTTCATGCGCTTCGGGCCGGATGAAGTCTGGCTCCAGGCTGCCCCGGTGGCCTTCGACGCCTCAACGCTCGAAATCTGGGGTGCGCTGCTGCACGGCGCGAAGCTCGTCCTGGCTCCGCCGCATGCCCTGTCGCTGGAAGAACTGGCTGAGCAACTGCGCCGCCACCGGGTGACGTCGCTGTGGCTCACCACCGCCCTCTTCGAGCAGATGGCCCTTCACCAGGGCGAAGCCTTGGCGGAGGTGCGCCAGGTCCTCACGGGCGGAGACGTGATGCCCTGGTCGCGCCTGCGCGCTCATCTCCCCCGCCTCGCCGAAGGGGCGACGCTGGTGCACGCCTACGGCCCGACGGAGAACACGACCTTCTCCACCACGCTGCCGTTGCACCGCCACACGCGCGTGGAGGGTCCCGTCTCCATTGGCCGTCCCATCCCGAACTCCACCGCCTATGTGTTCGATGCGAACCTCCATCCAGTGCCCGTGGGCGTCGCGGGCGAGGTGTACGTCGGTGGCCCGGGCCTCGCCTGGGGCTACCTGCACCGCCCCGACCTGACCGCGGAGCGCTTCGTCCCCCATCCCTTCGCTTCCATTCCGGGAGAGCGTCTCTACCGCACGGGCGACAAGGCCCGCTGGCGGGAGGACGGCACGCTTGACTTCCTGGGCCGCGTCGACTTCCAGGTGAAGGTGCGCGGCTTCCGCATCGAGCTGGGTGAAATCGAAGCCGCCCTGCGCGCCTTCCCGGGCGTCAACGAGGCCGTCGTCATGGCCCGGGGCTCGGACGCGGACAAGCGCCTCATCGGCTATCTCACTGCGCACGAAGGCCACACCTTGGACGTGGAGGCGCTGCGGGCCCACCTGCGGCAGCGGCTGCCGGAGTACATGGTGCCTGCCTCGCTCCTGGTCCTGGAGGCCCTGCCCCTCAACGCCAACGGCAAGGTGGACCGCGAGGCCCTGCCCGAACCGGGGGACGCACCGCGCGCGGCCTCCTTCGTCGCGCCGCGCACCGCCACCGAAGAGCAGCTCGCGGCCCTCTTCGCGGAGGTGCTGCGCGTGGAGCGCGTGGGCCTCCACGACGACTTCTTCGCCCTAGGTGGCCACTCGCTGCTGGCCACCCAGCTCGTCTCGCGCGTGCGCGCCGCGTTCGGCGTGGAGCTGCCGCTGCGAGCCCTGTTCGGAGCGCCCACCGTCGAAGCCCTCGCGCCGAAGCTCGACGAGGCCCCGTCCTCCGCGCTTCGTGCTCCGCCGCTGAGGCCCGTGTCCCGCGAGGGGACCCTGCCGCTCTCCTTCGCCCAGCAGCGCCTGTGGCTGTTGGATCAGCTCCAGCCGGGCGATTCGTCATACAACGTCCCCACCGCGCTGCGGCTGTCGGGCCGGGTGGACGTGGCGGCACTGCGAGGCGCCTTCGAGGCGCTCATCGCCCGCCACGAGTCCCTGCGCACCACGCTCGCCGCGTCCCACGAGGCGCCGTCGCAGCGAGTCCACACCTCCGCGGCGTGGGAGCTGCCCGTCGTCGACCTGAGCGCGCTGCCCCAGGAGCAGCGCGAGGAAGAAGCCTGGCGCATCGTGGCCGAGGAGGCCCGCCGTCCGTTCCAGCTCGCCACGGGACCGCTGCTGCGCGGGCTGCTGGTGCGCCTGGGAGCGGAGGAGCACGTGCTGCTGGTGACCATGCACCACGTCATCTCCGACGGCTGGTCCATGGGCGTCCTCGTGCGCGAGATGGCCGCCTTCTACGAGGCCTTCAGCACGGGCAGCACGCCGGCCCTCCCGCCGCTGCCGGTGCAGTACGCGGACTTCGCGACGTGGCAGCGCGACTGGCTCCAGGGAGAGGTCCTGGACGCGCAGCTGGCTCACTGGAAGCGGCGGTTGGCGGGTGCGCCGGCGGCGCTGGAGCTGCCCACGGACCGTCCCCGTCCGCCCGTGCAGACGCACCGGGGTGCCACGGTGGAGGTGCGGATTCCCGCCCCTCTCGTGGAGGCCCTCAAGGCCCTGGCCCAGCAGGAAGGCGCCACGCCCTTCATGGTGCTGCTGGCGGCCTACCAGGTGCTCCTGTCGCGCTACTCCGCGCAGGATGACATCAGCGTGGGTTCCCCCATCGCGGGCCGCACCCAGGCGGAGACCGAGGGCCTCATCGGCTTCTTCGTCAACACGCTCGTCCTGCGCGCCCACGTGGATCCGCGCAAGACGTTCCGGGCGCTGCTGGTCCAGGTGCGCGACACCACGCTCGCCGCCTTCGAGCACCAGCACCTGCCCTTCGAGAAGCTCGTGGAGGCCGTGCAGCCCACGCGCGACCTGAGCCGCAATCCGTTGTTCCAGGCCATGTTCGTCCTGCAGAACATGCCGGGCGAGGTGCTGCGCGTGCCGGGGCTGTCCATGCGGACGCTGCCGCTGGAGACCCGCTCCGCGAAGTTCGATCTCTCCCTGGGACTGAGGGAGGCCCCCACGGGCATCACGGGCACGCTGGAGTACGCGACGGACCTGTTCGACGCGGCGACCATCCAACGCATGGCCGGACACTTCGGCGTACTGCTGGAGGCCATCGCATCAGAGCCGAACACGAGGCTTGGCGACCTGCCCCTGCTCACCGACACGGAGCGCCAGCAGCTCCTCGTCGAGTGGAATCCGCCTGCCTCGCAGGTGCCACCGGAGTCCAGCATCCCCGCGATGGTGGAGGCCCAGGTGCGTCGCACGCCGGATGCGCTGGCCGTCATCACTCCCGAGCGGCAGTTGACGTACCGGGAGCTGGACACGAAGGCGAACCAGCTCGCGCATCGACTGCGCGGACTTGGCGTCGGGCCTGAAGTCCGCGTCGGCCTCTGTGTCGAGCGCACCGAGGACCTTGTCATCGGAGCACTCGGCATCCTCAAGGCTGGCGGCGCCTACGTGCCGCTGGACCCCAGCTACCCGCGTGAGCGCCTGGGCTGGCTGCTGGAGGACGCTCAGGGTCCTGCCCTCGTGGCGCATTCCCATCTGCTCTCGGCGCTGCCGGAGACATCCGCCACGCCGGTGTGCCTCGACTCGGACGTGGAGCTGGCGAAACAGCCGACGACGGCTCCGGTGGTGGACATCCACGCCGGACACCTCGCTTACCTCATCTACACCTCCGGCAGCACCGGCCGTCCCAAGGGCGTCGCCATCTCCCATGGCAACGCAGTGACGTTCCTCCAGTGGGCCTTGGAGACCTTCTCGCCGGAGGAGTTGAAGGGCACTCTCGCCGCGACGAGCCTCAACTTCGACCTCTCCGTCTTCGAACTCTTCGCGCCGCTCTCCAGTGGTGGTGCGGTGGTCGTGGCACGCAACGCACTCCACCTGGCGGAGCTGCCCACCGCGTCCCACGTCACCCTCGTCAACACCGTGCCCTCCGCCATGGCGCAACTGCTGCGTCTGGGCGCGGTGCCGCCTTCCGTGCGTGTCATCAACCTCGCCGGTGAAGCCCTCCCGGAGACGCTGGCGAAGCAGGTCTACGCCGTCCCGACGGTGCAGAAGCTCTTCAACCTCTACGGGCCTTCCGAGGACACCACCTACTCCACCGCCTCTCTCGTCGGCCGTGACGAAGTGCCCCTCATCGGCCGGCCGCTGCCCGCGACGCGCGCCTACGTGCTGGACGCCTCATTGCAGCCGGTGCCCGTGGGTGTCGCAGGTGAGCTGTACCTCGCCGGTGAAGGACAGGCGCGTGGCTACCTGCTGCGCCCGGAACTCACCGCGGAACGTTTCGTCCCCGAGCCCTTTGGTCCTCCCGGCGGCCGCATGTACCGCACGGGCGACCGTGTCCGTTATCGCCTCGACGGGCGCCTGGAGTACCTCGGCCGCATCGACTTCCAGGTGAAGGTGCGTGGCTTCCGCATTGAGCTGGGCGAAATCGAGGCCGCTCTCCGTCGCACTCCAGGTCTCAAGGACGCCGTCGTCGTCGCGAAGGGTGAGGCCGCCGACAAGCGCCTCGTCGCCTACGTCACGCCCAAGGCTGAGACCTCCCTGGAAGTGGAGGCCCTCAAGGCCCATCTGCGTCAGGGCCTCCCCGAGTACATGGTGCCCTCCACCTTCGTGGTGATGGACGCCCTGCCCCTCAACTCCAACGGCAAGGTGGACCGCAAGGCACTGCCGGAGCCGGAGGCACCTCAGTCCGGCAACACCTACGAAGCGCCTCGCACCGAACTCGAAGCGAAGCTGGCCTCCATCTGGGCGGAAGTCCTTCGCATGCCCCAGGTGGGCGTGAAGGACTCCTTCTTCGAGCTGGGCGGGCACTCGCTGCTGGCCACCCAGGTGGTCTCTCGCGTGCGCGCGGAGTTCAGCGTGGAGTTGCCCCTGCGCGCGCTCTTCGAGTCCCCCACCGTGGAGGCGCTCGCCGGGCGGCTGCACGGGAGCGCCACCTCCCAGGCTCCGAAGCTCACCCGCGTCTCGCATGACGGTCCGCTGCCGCTGTCCTTCGCGCAGCAGCGACTGTGGCTGTTGGATCAGCTCCAGCCCGGGGACGCTTCGTACAACATCCCCACCGCGCTCCAGCTCTCGGGGCACTTGGACGTCGAGGCCCTGCGCCGCGCCTTCGAGGCACTCGTCGCCCGTCACGACGCACTGCGCACCACCTTCCACGAGCATCAGGACCAGCCCATCCAGACCGTCCGCGCGCCCAGCGGTTGGACGCTGCCGCTCGTGGACCTCTCAACCCGGCCTGAGACGCTGCGGGAAGACGAGGCGCGCAGGCTGGCCAACGAGGAAGCACGGAAGCCGTTCGACCTCGCCAGGGGACCGCTGCTGCGCAGCACGTTGGTACGGCTGGCCGAGGACTCACACCTGTTGCTGGTGACGATGCACCACATCGTTTCCGACGGCTGGTCCATGGGCGTGCTCGTCCGCGAACTCATCTCGCTGTACTCCGCGTTCCATGACGGCAAGGGGCCCGGCCTTGCGCCGCTGCCCGTGCAGTACGCGGACTTCGCGGCCTGGCAGCGGAACTGGCTCCAGGGCGAGGCGCTGGACGCGCAGCTCCACTTCTGGAAGCAGCAGCTCTCCGGAGCCCCCGCGGCATTGGAGCTCCCCACGGACCGCCCGCGGCCGCCCGTGCAGTCACACCGAGGCGCAACGGTGGACGTGCGCATCCCCTCGGAGGTCTCTCACGCGCTCAAGGTCCTGGCACAGAGGGAAGGTGCCACGCCGTTCATGACGTTGCTGGCGGCGTTCCAGGTCCTCTTGTCACGCTACGCAGGTCAGGACGACGTCAGCGTGGGTTCACCCATCGCCGGCCGCACCCAGGCGGAGACCGAAGGACTCATCGGCTTCTTCGTCAACACGCTCGTCCTGCGAGCCCAGCTGAACCCGCGCGCGACGTTCCGTGAGCTGCTAGCCCAGGTGCGAGGCACGACCTTCGCGGCCTTCGAGCACCAGCACCTGCCCTTCGAGAAGCTCGTCGAAGCCGTGCAGCCCACGCGTGACCTGAGCCGCAGTCCTCTGTTCCAGGCCATGTTCGTCCTGCAGAACACGCCCACCGAGGCGCTGCGTCTGCCGGGCTTGTCCTTCCAGGCCCTGCCGCTGGAAGCACACTTCGCCAAGTTCGACCTCTCCTTGGGTCTGCGTGAAGGCCGGGACGGATTCGTCGGTTCATTCGACTTCGCAACGGACCTGTTCGATGCCGAGACCATCCAGCGCATGGCCGGACACTTCGGCGTGTTGCTGGAGGCCATCGCGAAGAAGCCGGACACCCGATTGGTTGACCTGCCTCTGCTCACGGATGCTGAGCGCCAGCAACTCCTCGTCGAGTGGAATCCGCCTGCCTCGCAGGTACCGCGCGAACTCAGCATCCCCGCGATGGTGGAGGCGCAGGTGCATCGCACTCCGGATGCCCTGGCCATCATCACGCCCGAGCGGCAGCTGACGTACCGGGAGCTGGACGCGAAGGCCAATCAACTCGCGCACCGCCTGCGCGGCCTGGGTGTCGGGCCTGAAGTCCGCGTCGGCCTCTGTGTCGAGCGCACCGAAGACCTCGTCATTGGTGCCCTCGGCATTCTCAAGGCCGGTGGTGCCTACGTGCCGCTGGACCCCAGCTACCCGCGTGAGCGCCTGGGCTGGCTGCTGGAGGACGCCCAGGGCCCTGCCCTCGTCGCGCACTCCCATCTGCTCTCAGCGCTGCCCGAGACATCCGCCACGCCGGTGTGCCTCGACTCGGATGCGGAGCTGGCGAAGCAACCGACGACGGCACCCTCAGTGGACATCCACCCGGGCCATCTCGCCTACCTCATCTACACCTCCGGCAGCACCGGACGCCCCAAGGGTGTCGCCATCTCCCATGGCAACGCCGTCTCCTTCCTCCAATGGGCCCTGGAGACCTTCTCCCCGGAGGAGCTGAAGGGCACCCTCGCCGCGACGAGTCTCAACTTCGACCTCTCCGTCTTCGAGCTATTCGCTCCGTTGAGCAGTGGTGGTGCGGTGGTGGTGGCTCGCAACGCCCTGCACCTGGCGGAACTGAGCACCGCTGCCCACGTCACCCTCGTCAACACCGTTCCCTCCGCCATGGCGCAGCTGCTGCGTCTGGGCGCGGTGCCGCCTTCCGTACGTGTCATCAACCTCGCCGGTGAAGCCCTCCCGGAGACGCTGGCGAAGCAGGTGTACGCCGTCCCGACGGTGCAGAAGCTCTTCAACCTCTACGGGCCTTCCGAGGACACCACCTACTCCACCGCCTCCCTCGTCGGCCGTGACGAAGTGCCCCTCATCGGCCGCCCGCTACCCGCGACGCGAGCCTACGTGCTGGACGCTTCGCTGCAACCGGTGCCCGTCGGTGTCGCAGGCGAGCTGTACCTCGCGGGCGAAGGCCAGGCGCGCGGCTACCTGCTGCGCCCGGAACTCACCGCCGAGCGCTTCGTCCCCGAGCCCTTCGGTCCTCCCGGCGGCCGCATGTACCGCACGGGCGACCGCGTCCGTTACCGCCTCGACGGGCGCCTGGAGTACCTGGGCCGCATCGACTTCCAGGTGAAGGTGCGTGGCTTCCGCATCGAGCTGGGCGAAATCGAAGCCGCTCTTCGTCGCGCCCCGGGCCTCAAGGACGCCGTCGTCGTCGCGAAGGGTGAGGCCGCCGACAAGCGCCTCGTCGCATACGTTACGCCCAAGGCTGAGACCTCCCTGGAAGTGGAGGCCCTCAAGGCCCATCTGCGCCAGGGCCTCCCTGAGTACATGGTGCCCACCACCTTCGTGGTGATGGACGCCTTGCCCCTCAACTCCAACGGCAAGGTGGACCGCAAGGCACTGCCGGAGCCGGAGGCGCCCCAGTCCGGCAACACCTACGAAGCGCCTCGCACGGAAGCCGAAGCGAAGCTGGCCTCCATCTGGGCCGAAGTCCTGCGTCTGCCCCAGGTGGGCGTGAAAGACTCCTTCTTCGAGCTGGGCGGGCACTCGCTGCTGGCCACGCAGGTGGTCTCGCGCGTGCGTGCGGACCTGGGCGTGGAGCTGCCCCTCCGCACCCTCTTCGAGTCCCCCACGGTGGAAGCCCTGGCCGCGCGGCTGCACGGGAGCGCGAGCACCCATGCGCCGAAGCTCACCCGAACCCCGCACGACGGCCCGCTGCCGCTGTCCTTCGCGCAGCAGCGGCTGTGGTTGCTGGATCAGCTCCAGCCCGAGGATGCGTCCTACAATCTCCCGGTCGCGCTCCAGCTTTCGGGCCACCTGGACGTGGAAGCCCTGCGCCGTGCCTTCGAGGCACTCGTCGCCCGTCACGAAGCTCTGCGCACCACCTTCCACGAGCATCAGGGACAGCCCACGCAGCGGATCCAGGCTCCCGCGGCATGGACGCTGCCGCTCATGGACCTCTCTTCGTTGCCCGAGGATGAGCGGGAGAAGGAGGCCCGGAAGCTGGCCGACGCGGAGGCCCTACGTCCCTTCCGCCTCGCCACGGGCCCCCTGCTGCGCAGTGCGCTGGTGCGGCTGCGCGAGGATTCGCACCTGTTGCTGGTGACGATGCATCACATCGTCTCCGACGGCTGGTCCATGGGCGTGCTCGTCCGCGAACTCATCTCGCTGTACGCCGCGTTCCATGACGGCAAGGAGCCCGGCCTCACGCCGCTGCCCGTGCAGTACGCGGACTTCGCGGCCTGGCAGCGGAACTGGCTCCAGGGCGAGGCACTGGACGCGCAGATCCACTACTGGAAGCAGCAGCTCTCCGGAGCTCCCGCCGCGCTGGAGCTGCCCACGGACCGTCCGCGACCGCCCGTGCAGTCCCACCGGGGCGCCACGATGGAGGTTCGCATCCCCGGGGACGTCGCCCGTGCGATCAAGGCGCTCGCGGGACGCGAGGGCGCCACACCCTTCATGGTGCTGCTCGCTGCGTTCCAGGTGCTGCTGTCGCGCTACTCCGCGCAGGAAGACATCAGCGTGGGTTCACCCATCGCGGGCCGCACCCAGGCGGAGACCGAAGGCCTCATCGGCTTCTTCGTCAACACGCTCGTCCTGCGCGCCCACTTGAGCCCGCGCGCGACGTTCCGCGAGCTGTTGGCCCAGGTTCGAGGCACGACCTTCGCGGCCTTCGAGCACCAGCACCTGCCCTTTGAGAAGCTCGTCGAAGCCGTGCAGCCCACGCGTGACCTGAGCCGCAGTCCGCTGTTCCAGGCCATGTTCGTCCTGCAGAACACGCCCACCGAGGCGCTGCGCCTGCCGGGCCTGTCCTTCCAGGCCCTGCCGCTGGAAGCACACTTCGCCAAGTTCGATCTCTCCCTCGCCCTGCAAGAGGTCCAGGGGGAACTGGTCGGTTCGCTGGAGTACGCAACGGACCTGTTCGACGCGGCGACCATCCAGCGCATGGCCGGACACTTCGGTGTGTTGCTGGAGGCCATCGCGACGAAGCCTGAGTCACGACTCGCGGACCTGCCGCTGCTCACCGCCCCCGAGCGCCAGCAGCTCCTCGTCGAGTGGAATCCGCCTGCCTCGCAGGTGCCGCGCGAACTCAGCATCCCCGCGATGGTGGAGGCACAGGTGCGTCGCACGCCGGATGCGCTGGCCATCATCACGCCCGAGCGGCAGCTGACGTACCGGGAGCTGGACAAGAAGGCGAACCAACTCGCGCACCGCCTGCGTGGTCTGGGTGTCGGGCCCGAAGTCCGCGTCGGCCTCTGCGTAGATCGCACCGAGGATCTTCTCATTGGCACCCTTGGTATCCTCAAGGCCGGTGGCGCCTACGTGCCGCTGGACCCCAGCTACCCGCGTGAGCGTTTGGGTTGGCTGCTGGAGGACGCCCAGGGCCCTGCCCTCGTCGCGCACTCCCATCTGCTATCGGCGCTGCCCGAAAACAACGCCACGCCGGTGTGCCTCGACTCGGACGTGGAGCTGGCGAAGCAGCCGACGACGGCTCCGGTGGTGGACATCCACCCGGGCCACCTCGCCTACCTCATCTACACCTCCGGTAGCACCGGCCGTCCCAAGGGCGTCGCCATCTCCCATGGCAACGCCGTCTCCTTCCTCCACTGGGCCCTGGAGACCTTCTCGCCGGAGGAGTTGAAGGGAACGCTCGCCGCGACGAGCCTCAACTTCGACCTCTCCGTCTTCGAACTCTTCGCTCCGTTGAGCAGTGGCGGTGCGGTGGTCGTGGCACGCAACGCCCTGCACCTGGCGGAACTGTCCACTGCGGGCCACGTCACCCTCGTCAACACCGTGCCCTCCGCCATGGCGCAGCTGCTGCGTCTTGGCGCGGTGCCTCCGAGCGTGCGCGTCATCAATCTCGCCGGTGAAGCCCTGCCGGAGACGCTGGCGAAGCAGGTCTACGCCGTCCCCACGGTTGGGAAGCTCTTCAACCTTTACGGCCCTTCCGAGGACACCACCTACTCCACCGCCTCCCTCGTCGGTCGTGACGAGGTGCCTCTCATCGGCAGGCCGCTACCCGCGACGCGTGCCTACGTGCTGGACGCTTCCCTGCAACCGGTGCCCGTGGGTGTCGCAGGTGAGCTGTACCTCGCGGGTGAAGGCCAGGCGCGCGGCTACCTGCTGCGCCCGGAGCTCACCGCGGAGCGCTTCGTTCCGGAACCCTACGGTCCTCCCGGCGGCCGCATGTACCGCACGGGCGACCGCGTCCGTTACCGCCTCGACGGGCGCCTGGAGTACCTGGGCCGCATCGACTTCCAGGTGAAGGTGCGCGGCTTCCGCATCGAGCTGGGAGAAATCGAAGCCGCGCTCCGTCGCGCTCCAGGACTCAAGGACGCCGTCGTCGTCGCCAAGGGAGAGGCCGCCGACAAGCGCCTCGTCGCCTACGTCACGCCCAAGGCGGACACCTCGCTGGAGGTGGAAGCCCTGAAGGCCCACCTGCGCCAGGGCCTCCCTGAGTACATGGTGCCTGCCACCTTCGTGGTGATGGACGCCCTGCCCCTCAACTCCAACGGCAAGGTCGACCGCAAGGCCCTGCCCGAACCCGATGCCCACGCCATCGAGGCCCGGGACTTCGTCGCTCCCCGCGATGCGCTCGAAATGCAGCTCGCTCGCATCTGGGAGGACGTCCTCGGCGTCCGCTCCGTCGGCGTCCGCTCCAGCTTCTTCGAGTTGGGCGGCCACTCCCTGCTCGCCGTGCGCATGCTCGCGTCCATCCGTGAGCGTCTCGGCCTCAACCTTCCGCTCTCCGTCCTCTTCCAACAGCCCACCGTCGAGCAACTCGCGCAGGTGCTCCGCGACGACTCGCGGGCCTGGACGCCCCTCGTTCCTTTGGAGCGCGGAGAGTCTGGACAGCGGCCCCTCTTCCTCGTCCACCCCGGTGGCGGCAACGTCCTGGCCTACTCGGAGCTGGCGCGCAGGCTCGGGCCGTCACTGCCCGTCTTCGGCCTCCAGTCACGCGGCCTCGACGGACGCCCCGTCGTCGAATCCATCGAGGAGATGGCCACCCTCTACATCGAAGCCATCCGCACCGTGCAGCCGCAGGGCCCCTACCAGTTGGGAGGTTGGTCCCTGGGCGGCGTCATCGCCTACGAGATGGCCCGTCGCCTGCGCGAGGCGGGTGAAGCCGTGGATCTGCTCGCACTCATCGACGCCCACGTGCCCGGCATCACGTCGCCTTCCGAGACAGAGCCCCACTTCTCTTCCGAAGCCCGTGTGCGGATCGCCTTCGCCCAGACCACGGCCACCGCTTTCGGTCAGGAGCTCGCCGTCTCGGCCGAAGCGCTGGCACAAGGCGACGACGACGCGATGCTGGACCACCTGCTCCAGGAAGGCGTCCGGGCGAACATCCTCGACACGCACTCCGGGGCCGCCCAACTGCGCGCCCTCTTCCGCGTCTTCCAGGCCAACCTCTTCGCGCAGGAGAAGTACGTGCCCCGTCCGTACGACGGCACCGCCCTGCTGCTGAGCGCCAGCGAGGCCGCGGCCGGGCTTCCACGTCACCGCGGCTGGGAGCCTCTTGTCCGCGGCGGACTGGAGGTGCACGACATCCCCGGCAGCCATCATGAGCTGCTGCAGGACACGCACCTTGAGCCCATCGTGGAGCGACTGCGGCTGATCCTCGCCCGTGAGTCGGGCAGCGAGTCGCGCGCACCCACGGGAAGTTGAAGTCCGTCCGCCCCGCGCCAGCCTGTTCAGGCGCGGGGCTTCAGCTCCAGGAAACCTGGCGCTCCGCACGGATCACTCCGCCGGGTTCGTTGGTGTCCCGAATTCGCGGGGCCCCGAACCTGAGATCCGGCTTTTGCGGTCGAGCGGTCGCGCCGACGTCAGAGCCGGCTCCTATGGTGGGGGCTGTAAACACAGGGATTTATTCATCCCCGGGTTGTGCCTCAGGAGCGCAGGGCCGGCCTCATGACACGCCATGTCGTTACCGAATAATGTAACCACCGCGAATTTGCCCACTGCCGCGCTTCCCCCGTGAGCGCGGTTCAGGACGGCAATCCAGCAACAGCAGCAGTCTGAGATCTCACGAGGGCCACCGTCCCGGGTGGTCCTCGTGCGCAATGGCATCCCCCAGTGCGGAGTACACGAGATGAGCCAGGATCTGTCGAAGCGGATCGCCAACCTCTCACCGGAAAAGCGCGCCGAGTTGCTGAAGAAGATGGCCGCGCAGAAGGCCATCGCGGGCAACTCCGTCCAAGGTCTCATCCCGGTGCAGGACCGCACGCACCCGCTGCCGCTGTCCTTCGCGCAGCAGCGCCTCTGGTTCATTGATCAGCTGCAACCCGGCACCTCCCTCTTCAACGTGCCCATGGCGGTGCGTCTGGAGGGTGCGCTCGACGTGGCCGTGCTGGAGCGCGCGCTGCAAGAAGTCGTGCGCCGTCATGAGGTGCTGCGCACCACCTTCCGCGAGGACGTCTCCGGCCCCGTGCAGGTGGTGTCGCCGGAGCCGATGCTCACCCTGGAGCGCAAGGACCTCACGGGCTCGCCGCCGGAAGAGGCGTGGCGACTGGCGCGTGAAGCCGCGGCCCAGCCCTTCGACCTCGCGAAGGGGCCGCTGCTGCGCGCGCTCCTGCTGACGTCGGCACCGGGAGAGCACCTGCTCGTCGTGGTGGTCCACCACATCGTCTCCGACGGTTGGTCCATGACGCTGCTGGTGCGCGAGGTGGCGCTGCTCTACGGCGCGCTCGCGCGAGGACAGACGGCGCCTCTGCCGCCGCTGGGCATCCAGTACGCGGACTTCGGCGTCTGGCAGCGCGAGTGGATGCAGGGGCCTCGGCTGGAGAAGCAACTCGATTACTGGAAGCGGCAGCTGGCCGGAGTGCCCTCCGCGCTGGAGTTGCCCACCGACTTTCCCCGCCCCGCCACCCGCGACGGACGAGGCGCCCGGCATGACGTGCTGCTGCCGCGCGAGTTGACGGACGCGCTGAAAGCACTCGCGCAGCAGGAAGGTGCCTCCCTCTACATGGCGCTGCTGACGGGCTGGCAGATGCTGATGGCCCGCTACTCCGGACAGGAGGACGTCACCGTCGGTTCTCCCATGGCCGGCCGCACTCGCGGTGAGGTGGAGAGCCTCATCGGCCTCTTCGTCAACGCCCAGGTGCTTCGCACTCGGGTGACGGACACGGCGTCCTTCCGCACACTGCTGCGTCAGGTGCGGGAGACGGTGCTGGGGGCGCAGGAGCACCAGGAGTTGCCCATCGAGCGCCTCGTGGAGGAGTTGAAGCCCGAGCGCATCCCGGGCCGTACTCCCTTCTTCCAGGTGATGCTCACCTACCAGGCCTCCTTCCGCGGCTCCGCCTCCGTCGAGGGCGTCAAGCTGGAGGCACTGGAGCTCGACACCTTCTCCGCCAAGTTTGATCTCACCCTCCAGGTGCTGGAGACCGACGCAGGCCTCAAGGGCTACCTCGAGTACACCACCGACATCTTCACCGCCTCCACCGCCGCACGCATGGCTGAGCACCTGCGTGTGCTCCTTCAGGAGGCCGTCGCGCATCCGGATCACCGCGTGTCGTCGCTGCAGCTGCTCGCGGGAGCAGAGCGCCAGCAGATGCTGGTGGAGTGGAATGCGACGCGCGCGCCCTTCCCCGAAGCGTGCATGCATTCGCTCTTCGAGGCGCAGGTGCGGCGCGCTCCAGAGGCACTGGCTGCTGTGTTCGAGGGGACGCAGCTGACGTACGCGCAACTGGATGCGCGCGCCAATCAGCTCGCCCATGCCCTTCGCCGTCGTGGCGTGGGACCCGAGGTCCGCGTTGCACTCAGTGTCGAGCGCTCCCTCGATATCGCCATCGGTCTGCTTGGCATCCTGAAGGCCGGTGGTGCCTGGGTGCCCGTGGATCCGCTCCTGCCTCGTGAGCGTCTTGCCTTCATGCTGGAGGACAGCGCGGCCCAGGTGCTCGTCACCCAGCAGCCACTCGTGGACCGCTTCCCCGAAGCGCTGCATGCGCGCGCGCTCTGCCTGGATACGGAGCGCGGTGCTCTCGCCGCGGAGCCGACGGATGCGCCCGTAACGGGAGTGACGCCCGCGAACATGGCGTACCTCCTCTACACCTCGGGCAGCACTGGCACGCCCAAGGGCACGGCGGTGGAGCACCGCAGCGTCGCCAACCTCGTCACCCACGAGGCGGTGGCCTACGGCATTGGGCCCGGCAGCCGAGTGTTGCAGTTCGCCAGCCTCAGCTTCGACCTCTCCGTGGAGGAGATTTTCACCACGCTCTGCAACGGCGCCACGCTGGTGCTCGCGCCGCTGGAGAAGCTGATGCCGGGCGCGCCGCTGCCCGTGCTGCTGCGTGAGCAGGAGTTGAGCGTCGTCAGCCTCACCCCCGCGGCACTGGCAGCAACGTCCTCCGAGGGACTCCCCAAGGTGCGCACCGTCATCTCCGGCGGCGAAGCCCTGCCCGCGGACGTCGTCGCGCGTTGGGCCCCGGGACGGCGCCTGCTCAATACCTACGGTCCTACCGAAGCCACCGTCATCGCCACCTTCGGTGAGGTGGTAGCGGATGGGAACGTGCCGTCCATCGGCAAGCCGCTGGCGAACGTACGCGTCTATGTGCTGGACCCGCATGGGCAGCCGGTGCCCGTGGGCGTGCGCGGTGAGTTGCACATCGGTGGCGTCGGCGTGGCGCGAGGCTATGCGGGACGGCCCGGCCTCACCGCCGAGCGCTTCATTCCGGACGCGTTCTCCTCCACTCCCGGCGCCCGTCTCTACCGCACGGGCGACGTGGTGCGCTGGCGGACGGACGGCCAATTGGACTTCGTCGGTCGCATCGACGCGCAGGTGAAGGTGCGCGGCTTCCGCATCGAGTTGGGTGAAGTCGAGAACGCCCTGCGCGCAGCCCCTGCCGTGAAGGACGCCGTCGTGCTCGCCCGTGAGGACTCTCCGGGTGACAGGCGACTGGTGGCCTATGTCGTCGGCGACGCCCTTGATGTCACGGCCCTCCGCGCGCACCTCAAGCAGCACCTGCCTGAGTACATGGTGCCCGCCGCCTTCGTCCCTCTGGACGTGCTGCCGCTGACTTCCAACGGCAAGGTGGACCGCAAGGCACTCCCTGCTCCGGACGTGAGCGCGCTTCGGGCTTCGCACGCCTACGAGGCCCCAGCGACGCCGCTGGAGGAGAAGCTCGCGGCCCTGTGGAGCGAAGTGCTTCGTGTGCCCACCGTGGGCCGCACGGACAATTTCTTCGAGCTGGGTGGCCACTCCCTGCTCGCCACGCAGTTGGTGGCCCGCGTGCGCGCGGCGCTCGACGTGGAGCTGCCCCTCCGCGCCCTCTTCGAGGCCCCCACCATCGCCGCCCTGGCTGAACGCCTCCAGCGCGCCACGACCGGCACGCGTCTGCCCTCCCTGACGCGCACGCGCACCGAAGGACACCTGCCTCTCTCCTTCGCTCAGCAGCGCCTCTGGTTCCTCGACCAACTGACCCCGGACGACGCCTCCTACAATCTGCCCGTCGCGCTGCGCCTCCTGGGGCGCCTGGATGTGGAGGCCCTTCGCCGTGCCTTCGAGGCGCTCGTGGCGCGCCATGAAGCGCTGCGCACCACCTTCTTCGAAGAGGAGGGCCAGCCCTTCCAGCGCATCCATGCCCCGGCCGCATGGGCGCTCCCGGTGGAAGACCTCTCTTCCCTGGAGGAGTCCGCACGCGAGGCGGAGACGTTGCGGCTTGCCACCCGTGAGGCCCGGCAGCCCTTCCACCTCGTCCACGGGCCTTTGCTGCGCACAGCCCTCCTCAAGCTTTCAGAGGATTCCCACGTCCTCCTCGCGACGATGCACCACATCGTCTCCGACGGCTGGTCCATGGGCGTCCTCGTCCGTGAACTGGCGAGCCTCTATGAGTCCTTCAGTGGCGGCCGGGCTCCCTCCCTGCCACCGCTGCCCGTGCGGTACGCGGACTTCGCCCTCTGGCAGCGCCAGTGGCTCCAGGGCGAGACGCTGGAGTCGCAGCTCGGATACTGGAAGCAGCAGCTGTCCGGTGCTCCCGCCGCGCTGGAGCTGCCCACGGACCGGCCGCGTCCGGCCGTGCAGTCACGGCGCGGTGCCACGGTGCCCGTGCACTTCCCGTCGCAGCTGACGGACTCCCTTCGCAGCATGGCTCAGCGGGAGGGCGCCACGCCCTTCATGTTGCTGCTCTCCGCATTCCAACTGCTGCTGTCGCGCTACTCAGGCCAGGACGACATCAGCGTCGGCTCCCCCATCGCGGGCCGCACCCACTCCGAGGCCGAGGGCCTCATCGGATTCTTCGTCAACACGCTGGTGTTGCGCGCCCACGTGCGCCCGGAGGACTCCTTCCGCCAGTTGCTGGCCCAGGTGAAGGCCACAACGCTCGGGGCCTACGAGCACCAGCACGTCCCCTTCGAGAAGCTGGTGGAGGTCCTCCAGCCCTCGCGTGACTTGAGCCGCAGCCCTCTCTTCCAAGTCATGCTCGTCTTGCAGAACGCACCCGCAGAAGCCCTGCGCGTGCCGGGCATGGCCTTCCAGCCCATTCCCCTGGAGGGCAACTCCTCCCGCTTCGATTTGGCCCTCACCCTCTTCGAGGTGCCTCAGGGCCTCACCGGTTTCCTCGAGTACAGCTCCGACCTCTTCGACGCCTCCACCGCCCAACGCCTCATGGGCCACTTCGGCGTCCTTCTCTCCTCTCTCGCCGCCCAGCCCGACGCTCGCGTGTCCACGCTGGAGGTGATGAC
Organism: Corallococcus sp. AB032C; assembly: GCF_003668935.1. Taxonomy (NCBI): domain Bacteria; kingdom Pseudomonadati; phylum Myxococcota; class Myxococcia; order Myxococcales; family Myxococcaceae; genus Corallococcus; species Corallococcus sp. AB032C. The sequence goes on from NZ_RAWP01000005.1 coordinate 57,640, forward strand.
GGCGGAGGAGCGGAAGCAGTTCCTCGTTGAGTGGAACGAGACGGACGTCGCATTCCCGCGCGACATCTGCATCCACCACGTCGTCGCGGAGCACGCTCGACGCACGCCTGATGCTGTCGCCGTGCGCATGGGGGAGAGAAGCTTCAGCTACGCGGGCCTTGAAGCATGGGCCCATGGCCTTGCTGTCCAACTGCACGCGGCCGGTGTCTCCCGTGGCAGCCGCGTCGCCGTCCTCGCTGAGCGCTCTCCTGAGTTGGTGGCGGGCCTCCTCGCCGCACTCAAGGTGGGCGCCGCCTACGTCCCCGTCTCTCCCGGTGTCCCGCCGGAGCGTCTGGCCTTCATGCTGGAGGACTGCGGCGCCTCCGTCCTCCTCACCCAGCAGCACCTGCGCGACTCGCTGCCCTCCCTCTCCACTCGCGTCCTCGCGCTTGAAGTGGAGACTGCGGCACTTCATCAGCCGCTGCTGGTGATGCCCGTGGGCCCGGAGGATTTGGCCTACGTCATCTACACCTCCGGCAGCACCGGCCGGCCCAAGGGCGTCGCCGTCCACCACCGCGCGTTGATGAACCTCGTCTCCTGGCACCAGCGCACCTATTCGCTGTCTCCCCAGGACTCCACCGCACTCACCGCGGGCGTCGCCTTCGACGCCTCCACCTGGGAGGTATGGCCTTCCCTCGCCTCTGGCGCCAGCCTCGTCGTCCCTCCCGACGCCGTGCGTGCGGAGCCCTCCCAGTTGCTGCAATGGCTGGCCCGCGAAGCCATCACCACCTGCTTCATGCCGACGCCTCTGGCCGAGGCCGTGCTGCGTGAGGAGTGGCCCCGCCCCATCGCCCTGCGTGCACTGCTGACAGGCGGCGATGCCCTGCACCACGGGCCGCCTCCTTCGGTGCCCGCCGCCCTCTTCAACCACTACGGGCCCACCGAGAGCACTGTCGTCGCCACCTTCACCCCCGTCGCCGCCTCCTCGCGCGACGACGGCACGCGACCTCCCATCGGCCGCCCCATCGCCAACACCCGAACCTACGTCCTCGACGCTCAACTCCAGCCGGTGCCCGTGGGTGTCCCCGGTGAGCTCTTCCTCTCCAGTGAGGGCCTTGCCTGGGGCTACCTGGGCCAGCCGGCCCTGAGTGCCGAGCGCTTCATCCCGCACCCCTTCTCCTCCACGCCGGGTGCCCGCCTCTACCGCACGGGCGACGTCGTGCGCTGGCGCGCCGACGGACAACTGGACTACCTCCAGCGGCTCGACTTCCAGGTGAAGGTGCGTGGCTTCCGCATCGAGCTGGGTGAAATCGAGGCATCCCTCCTCGCTCACACTTCCGTGCACGAAGCCGTCGTCGTCGCTCGTGAGGACGTCCCTGGGGACAAGCGGCTCGTCGCCTACGTCGTGCCCACTTCGGGCCAGCAGTTGGACACCTCCGCGGTGCGCACGTTCCTCAAGGAGCGGCTGCCCGAGTACATGGTGCCCGCCGCCTTCGTCGTCATGGAGGCCCTCCCCCTCAGCCCCAATGGCAAGGTGGACAGGAAAGCACTGCCCGTTCCCGACGCTTCACCGCTCGCGGACTTCGTCGCTCCTCGCGACGCCACCGAAGAGAAGCTCGCGGACGTCTTCGCCCAGGTCCTGCGCGTGGAGCGCGTGGGCGTCCACGACGACTTCTTCGCGCTCGGTGGCCACTCCCTGCTGGCCACCCAGCTTGTCTCCCGCGTCCGCGCGGCCTTCAGTGCGGAGCTGCCACTTCGAGCCCTCTTCGAGGCTCCCACCGTCGCCGCCTTCGCCGAGCGCCTGCGCACCGCCGCCGCTGGCTCCCGACTCCCGCCACTCCCTGTCGCCACCCACGAGGGCCCGCCGCCCCTGTCCTTCGCGCAGCAGCGGCTGTGGCTGTTGGATCAGCTCCAGCCAGGCAGCGCCGCGTACAACATCCCCGCGGCCCTGCGCCTGAAGGGCCAGGTGGACGTGGAATCCCTGCGCCGTGCCTTCGAGTCGCTGGTCGCGCGGCATGAAACGCTGCGCACCACCTTCTTCCAGCACCAGGGCGATCCCGCGCAGCGCATCCACTCGCCTGGGACGTGGACGCTGCCCCTGCTCGACGTGTCCTCGGTGCCCGAGGCCCGGCGGGAAGAAGAGGCACGGCGCCTCGCGAACCTGGAGGCCCGGCGTCCCTTTGACCTGGAAGTCGGCCCACTCCTCCGCACGTCGCTGGTGTGCCTGGGCGACGCGGAGCACCTGCTGCTGGTGACGATGCACCACATCGTCTCCGACGGCTGGTCCATGAGCGTCCTCGTCCGGGAGCTCACCGCGCTCTATGCGGCGTTCCACACGGCTCACCTGCCCACCCTCGCGCCCCTGCCCGTGCAGTACGCGGACTTCTCCGTCTGGCAGCGGTCATGGCTGCAGGGCGAAACGCTGGAAACCCAGCTCGCCTACTGGAAGGAGAAGCTCGCGGGAGCACCCGCCGCGCTGGACCTGCCCACGGACCGCCCGCGTCCGCCCGTGCAGTCGCATCGTGGCGCCGCGGTGGACATGCGCGTTCCGGCGCAACTCTCCGACGCCCTCAAGACCCTGGCCCAGCGTGAAGGCGCCACGCCCTTCATGCTGCTGCTCGCGGCCTGGCAGGTGCTCCTGTCGCGCTACTCCACGCAGGACGACATCAGCGTCGGTACGCCCATCGCCGGCCGCACCCAAGCGGAGACGGAGGGCCTCATCGGCTTCTTCGTCAACACGCTGGTGCTGCGTGCCCACGTGCAGCCACAGGCGACCTTCCGCCAGTTGCTGGCCCAGGTGCGAGGAACGACGCTCGCGGCCTACGAGCACCAGCACGTGCCGTTCGAGAAGCTGGTGGAGACCCTCCAGCCCGTTCGCGACCTGAGCCGCAGCGCGCTCTTCCAGGCGATGTTCTCCTTGCAGAACACGCCCATGGAAGCGCTGCGCGTGCCGGGCCTGTTGTTCGAGCAGCTTCCGCTCGAATCGAACTCCGCGAAGTTCGACCTGACGCTGACGATGCAGGACTCGCCCCAGGGCTTCGTGGGCGTCCTGGAGTACAGCAGCGACCTCTTCGATGCCTCGACCATGCAGCGCCTGGTGGGCCACATGGGCGTGCTGCTGGAGGCCATCGCCGCCCAGCCGGACGCGACGCTCGCGGGCCTGCCGCTGCTCACCGCTCCGGAGCGCCAGCGGCTCCTCGTGGATTGGAATGGCCCCAGCGCTGAGTTCCCGCGTGACCTCTGCCTTCATGACGCCTTCAGTGCCCAGGCCCTCCGCACGCCCGACGCGCTGGCTGTCATCTGCCGCGAGGAGCAGCTCACCTTCCGTGAGTTGGACACCCGCGCCAATCAGCTTGCGCACCGGCTGGTGAAGCTGGGCGTTGGCCCCGATGTACGCGTCGTGCTGTGCGTAGAGCGCTCCGTGGAGGCCCTCGTTGGCATCCTCGGCACCCTCAAGGCCGGTGGCGCCTACGTCCCCATCGACCCCAGCTACCCGCGTGACTGGCTCGCCCACGTCCTCCAGGACACCGGCGCTCCCGTCGTCCTCACCCAGCAGCGCCTGCGCGACTCACTGCCTCCCCACTCCGCGCACACCCTCTGCTTGGACTCCGACTCCGCGGACTTCGCTCTTGAGTCCCAGGACGCTCCGGTGACGTCGGTCACGCCAGAGCATCTGGCGTACATCATCTACACCTCCGGCAGCACCGGCCGTCCCAAGGGCGTGATGATTCAGCACCGCTCCGTGCTCAATCTTCGCGTCGCTCTCGCCGCCACCGTGCACGCGGACGCCCGGCCCGGGGAGCGCGTCAGCGTCAACGCGCCGCTCTCCTTCGACGCCTCCGTCAAGCAGCTCATCCAGGTGCTCGACGGCCACACCCTCTGCATCGTCCCAGACGAGGCGCGCGCCGACGTCGGCGAACTCGTCAACCGGATTGCCCAGGACGCGCTGGACGTCCTCGACTGCTCTCCCGCGCACCTGCGCCTGCTGGTGGATGAAGGCCTGCTGGAGCGCAAGGCCATCCCCCACCGCGTCCTCGTGGGTGGTGAAGCCGTGGACCCCGCCACCTGGCGTCACCTGGCCCAGGCCCCGCGCCCGCGCGTCTTCAACGTCTACGGCCCCACCGAGTGCACCGTCGACGCCACTGCCTGCGCCTTCGACGCGTCCCCCACGCCCACCATCGGCAGGCCCCTGCCCAACGTCCGCGTCTACGTGCTCGACCGCACGTTGCGCCCCGTTCCCGTGGGCGTCGCAGGTGAGCTCTTCATCGGCGGTGAGGGCGTCGCGCGCGGCTACCTCAACCGGCCGGAGCTGACAGCGGACCGCTTCATCCCGGATGCATTCTCCTCCACGCCCGGTGCACGCCTCTACCGCACCGGCGACGTGGTGCGCTGGCGCGCGGACGGGGTGCTCGACTACCTGGGCCGCGCTGACTTCCAGGTGAAGGTCCGCGGCTTCCGCATCGAGTTGGGTGAAGTCGAAGCCGCGCTCCTCAAGCATCCCCAGGTGCACGCCGCAGTGGTGTTGGCTCGCGAGGATGTGCCCGGCGACAAGCGGCTCGTTGCCTACGTGGTGCCTCCGGAAGGCACGGAGTCCGCGCCCACGCCTGAGTTCCTCAAGGACTGGCTCAAGCAGCTCCTGCCCGAGCACATGCGCCCCTCCGCGCTCCTCGTGCTGGAAGCGCTGCCGCTCAACACCAACGGCAAGGTGGACCGCAAGGCCCTGCCCGCGCCCCAGGGCACCGCACTCGCATCCACCTACGTCGCGCCGCGCACCGTCGCCGAAGAGCAACTCGCGGCCCTCTTCACGCAGGTGCTGCGCGTGGAGCGCGTGGGCATCCACGACGACTTCTTCGCCCTGGGTGGCCACTCCCTGCTGGCCACCCAGCTCGTCTCTCGCATCCGCGCCACCTTCCGCGCGGAGCTGCCGCTGCGGGCCCTCTTCGAAGCGCCCACCGTGGCCACGCTCGCCGAGCGCCTCCAATCCCAGACGCCGAGCCTCCGCCTCCCGCCGCTCACCCGGACCCAGGCGGACGGGCCTCAGCCCCTTTCCTTCGCCCAGCAGCGGCTCTGGTTCCTGGATCAGCTCACGCCGGGGGATGCGTCCTACAACCTCCCCACGGCGCTCCGGCTGACGGGCCAGGTGGACGTGGAGTCGCTGCGCCGCGCCTTTGAAGCGCTGGTCGCTCGTCACGACGCCCTGCGCACCACCTTCCGCGACAGCGAGGGGCAGGCCACCCAGCACATCCACACGCCCGGCACATGGGCGTTGCCGCTCACCGACCTCTCCACGCTGCCCGAGGCGCGGCGCGAAGACGAAGCACAGCGGAAGGTCGAAGCGGATGCACGTCAGCCGTTCGACCTGCGGAGCGGTCCGCTGCTGCGCACCGCGCTCGTGCGGCTGGCGGCGGAAGAGCACCTGTTGCTCGTGACGATGCACCACATCGTCTCCGACGGCTGGTCCATGGGTGTGCTCGTCCGCGAGCTGGTGGCCTTCTATGAGGCCTTCAGTACCGGTCAGGCGCCCACCCTGGCCCCACTGCCGGTGCAGTACACGGACTTCGCGGCGTGGCAGCGCGACTGGCTCCGGGGCGAGACGCTCGACGCGCAGCTGGGCTACTGGAAGCAGCAGCTCGGAGGGGCTGCGGCCACGCTGGAGCTGCCCACGGATCATCCCCGCCCGGCCATCCAGTCCCACGCGGGCGCGACCCACGCCGTGAGGATTCCCCAGGCGACGTCCGACGCGCTCAAGGCCCTGGCCCAGCGCGAGGGCGCCACGCCCTTCATGCTGCTGCTCGCGGCCTGGCAGGTGCTCCTGTCGCGCTACGCAGGCCAGGACGACATCACCGTGGGTTCGCCCATCGCGGGCCGCACGCAGGCGGAGACCGAAGGACTCATCGGCTTCTTCGTCAACACGCTCGTCCTGCGCACACGCCTGGCGCCGGAGGACTCCTTCCGGACGCTGCTCGCCCAGGTGCGCGGCACGACGCTCGCGGCGTACGAGCATCAGCACGTGCCCTTCGAGAAGCTGGTGGAGGTCCTCCAGCCCGTGCGGGACGCGAGCCGCAGCCCGCTCTTCCAGGTGATGTTCGTCCTCCAGAACGCCCCGGGAGAAGCGCTGCGCGTTCCGGGCCTCACCTTCCGGCAGGTCGTCGCCGAGGGCCACTCCGCCAAGTTCGATCTCACCCTGACGCTGCAGGACTCACCGCAGGGCTTCACCGGCTGGATGGAGTACAGCACCGCGCTCTTCGAGCGGAGCACCATCGAGCGGATGGGCAGCCATCTGCGCACGCTGCTGGAGGCCGTGGCCGCGAAGCCCGAGCAGCCCGTGGCCGGACTGTCCCTCCTCTCCAGCGAGGAGCGTCAGCGCGTCCTCGTGGAATGGAATGACACGGTCGCCGTCAGCCCGACGGACGTGCCGGTCCACGTCCACTTCGCCCAGCAGGCGCAGCGAACGCCCGACGCGGTGGCACTGGTGCTGGGGGATGACTCGCTGACGTATGCGCAGTTGGATTCACGCGCGAACCAACTGGCCCATCACCTGAGGGCCCTGGGCATCATCCCCGGTGCACGCATTGGCCTCGCCATCGAGCGGTCCTTCGATTTGGTGGCCTCGCTCCTCGCCATCCTCAAGGTGGGCGCGGCCTTCGTTCCCGTGGACCGCAATGCGCCCGTGGAGCGCATCGCCGCACTGCTGGAGGATGCGGACGTCAGCGTGACGCTCGCGCACCAGCCCTTCGCGTCACTGCTGCCCGCTTCCGGCACCCGCGTCTGGTTGGATACCCAGGCCGCGGAGATCGCCGCGCGCCCCACGCATGCGCCGGACGTCCGCGTGGACGGTGAAGCCCTGGCCTACGTGATGTTCACCTCTGGCAGCACGGGCCGCCCCAAGGGCGTCTGCGTGCCGCACCGGGGCATCACGCGCCTCGTGCTCGGCAGCACCTTCATGCGCTTCGGACCGGATGAAGTCTGGCTCCAGGCCGCCCCTGTTGCCTTCGACGCGTCCACGCTCGAAATCTGGGGCGCGCTGCTGCACGGCGCGAAGCTCGTCCTCGCTCCGCCGCACTCCCTGTCCCTGGAGGAACTGGCCGCGCAACTGCGCCACCAACGCGTGACGTCGCTCTGGCTCACCGCCGCCCTCTTCGAGCAGATGACCCTGCACCAGGGCGAAGCGCTCGCGGGCGTGCGTCAGGTCCTCGCCGGTGGCGACGTGCTGCCCGCCGCCCGTGTGCGCGAACACCTCGCGCGCATCCCGGAAGGCACCACTTTCATCAACGGCTACGGCCCCACGGAGAACACCACCTTCTCCACCACCTTCGCCATGCATCGCGATTCGGTGGTGGGCAGTTCGGTGTCCATCGGCCGGCCGCTCTCCAACTCCACGGTCTACGTGCTCGACGCGAACCTGCGCCCGGTGCCCGAGGGCGTCGCGGGTGAGGTGTACGTCGGCGGACAGGGCCTGGCCTGGGGCTACCTGAACCGCCCCGACCTGACCGCGGAACACTTCGTCGCCCATCCCTTCGCCTCCACGCCGGGCGAGCGCCTCTACCGTACGGGCGACCAGGCCCGCTGGAAGACGGACGGCACGCTCGACTTCCTGGGCCGCGTCGACCTCCAGGTGAAGGTGCGTGGCTTCCGCATCGAGCTGGGCGAAATCGAAGCCGCGCTGCGCGCCTTCCCGGGCGTCAACGAGGCCGTCGTCGTGGCCCGGGGCTCGGACGCGGACAAGCGCCTCATCGCCTACGTCACCGCGAGCGAAGGCCACTCGCTGGACTCGGACGCGCTCAAGGCCCACCTCCGGCGGAGCCTGCCGGAGTACATGGTGCCGTCGGCCTTCGTGGTGCTGAACGCGCTGCCTCTCAACGCCAACGGCAAGGTGGACCGCAAGGCCCTGCCGGAGCCGGAGGAGACCGCGCGCGCCGTCGCCTACGTCGCACCGCGCACCGCCACGGAGAAGCAGCTGGCGGCCCTCTTCGCCGAAGTCCTCCGGGTGGCGCAGGTGGGCCTCCACGATGACTTCTTCGCGTTGGGAGGCCACTCGCTGCTGGCCACCCAGCTCGTTTCGCGCGTTCGGGCCACGCTCGGGTTGGAGCTGCCCCTGCGGGCCCTCTTCGATGCGCCGACCGTCGCCGCCCTCGCGCTGAAGCTCGCGGACGCGCGGCCCGCCGCGGCCCGAGGGGCTCTTCCGCTCCGGCCCACCTCACGCACCGGAGCCATTCCGCTCTCCTTCGCCCAGCAGCGCCTCTGGTTCCTGGATCAGCTCACGCCGGGGGATGCGTCGTACAACATTCCGTCCGCGCTCCGGCTGCAGGGCCCGGTGGACGTGGCGTCGCTGCGCCGCGCATTCGAGTCCCTGGTCGCGCGTCACGAATCCCTGCGCACCACCTTCCATGAGCATGAAGGACAGGCCACGCAGCACATCCACCTGCCGGACGCGTGGACGCTGCCGCTCGTGGACCTGTCCGCGCTGCCCGACGCGCAGCGTGAAGCCGAAGCCCAGCGTCGCATCGCGAAGGAAGCGAACCAGCCCTTCCACCTGGAGCGCGGGCCGCTCCTGCGCACGACGCTGGTGCGGCTGGCGGAGGAGGACCACTTCCTGCTCGTGACGATGCACCACATCGTCTCCGACGGCTGGTCCATGGGCGTGCTCGTCCGCGAGCTGATCACCTTCTACGAGGCCTTCACCTCCGGCCAGACGCCCACGCTGGCCCAGCTGCCGGTGCAGTACGCGGACTTCGCGGAACGGCAGCGCCAGTGGCTCCAGGGCGAGGCGCTGGACGCGCAGCTGGGTTACTGGAAGCAGCAGCTCACGGGCGCGGCGTTCGCGCTGGAGCTGCCCACCGACCACCCGCGCCCGGCCATCCAGTCCCACCAGGGTGCGGCCGTCTCCGTCCGGATTCCCCAGGCGACGTCCGAAGCGCTCAAGACGCTGGCCCAGCGTGAAGGCGCCACGCCCTTCATGGTGCTGCTGGCGGCGTTCCAGGTGCTCCTGTCGCGGTACTCCGCGCAGGACGACATCACCGTGGGCTCGCCCATCGCGGGCCGCACGCAGGCGGAGACCGAGGGCCTCATCGGCTTCTTCGTCAACACGCTCGTCCTGCGCACGCGCGTGGCGCCGGAGGACTCCTTCCGGACGCTGCTCGCCCAGGTGCGCGGCACGACGCTCGCGGCCTACGAGCACCAGCACCTGCCGTTCGAGAAGCTGGTGGAGGTCCTCCAGCCCGTGCGGGACGCGAGCCGCAGCCCGCTGTTCCAGGTGATGTTCGCCCTCCAGAACGCCCCGGTGGGAGACCTGCGCGTTCGCGGCCTCACCTTCCAGCAGGTCATCACCGAAGGGCGCTCCGCCAAGTTCGACCTCAACCTGGCGATGCAGGACTCGCCCCAGGGCTTCGTGGGTTCGCTGGAGTACAGCACCGCCCTCTTCAAGCGCGGCACCGTGGAGCGGATGGCCCGCCAGTTGCTCACGCTGCTGGAGGCCGTGGCCGCCAGGCCCGAGCAGTCCGTGACCGGGCTGTCCCTCCTCTCCAGCGAGGAGCGTCAGCGCATCCTCGTGGAGTGGAACGACACCGCCGTCGCCAGTCCCACGGACATCCCCGTCCACGTCCACTTCGCGCGGCAGGCGCAGCGCGCGCCCGAGGCCATCGCCCTCGTCATGGGGGAGACCTCGCTGACGTATGCGCAGCTGGACGTGCGCGCGAATCAACTGGCCCACCACCTGCGCGACCTCGGCATCGCGCCGGGTGCGCGTGTCGGTCTCGCCGTCGAGCGGTCCTTCGAGCTGGTGGCGGCGCTCCTCGCCATCCTCAAGGTGGGTGCCACCTACGTCCCGGTGGACCGCAATGCGCCCGTGGAGCGCATCGCGTCCCTGTTGGAGGACGCGGACGTCCACTTCGTCGTCACCCACCAGCCCTTCGCGTCACTGCTGCCCGCCACCGGCACCCGCGTCTGGCTGGATGCGCAGCGCGACGTCATCGCCACGCGGCCCACCCACGCTCCCGACGTCCGCGTGGACGGCGAGGCCATGGCCTACGTGATGTTCACCTCCGGGAGCACCGGCCGCCCCAAGGGCGTCTGCATTCCGCACCGGGGCATCACGCGAATGGTGGTCGGCAGCACCTTCATGCGCTTCGGCGCGGACGAGGTCTGGCTGCATGTCGCCCCCACCGCCTTCGACGCCTCCACGCTCGAAATCTGGGGCGCGCTGCTGAATGGTTCGAAGCTCGTCCTCGCGCCGCCCCACTCGCTGTCGTTGGAGGAGCTGGCCGCGCTGTTGCGCCACCACGGCGTGACGACGCTGTTCCTGACGACCGCGCTCTTCGAGCAGATGGCCCTGCACCAGGGCGAAGCGCTCGCGGGCGTGCGCCAGATTCTCTCCGGTGGCGACGTGCTGCCCGCGGACCGCGTGCGCGAGCACCTGGCCCGCATCCCCGAAGGCGCCAGCTTCCACAACGCCTACGGCCCCACGGAGAGCACCACCCTCGCCACCACCTTCGCCATGGGGCATGGCTCGCGCGTGGAAGGCGCCATCCCCGTCGGCCGGCCGCCCTCCAACTCCACGGTCTACGTGTTCGACGCGCACCTGCACCCGGTGCCCGTGGGCATCGCCGGCGAGGTGTACGTCGGCGGCCAGGGCCTGGCCTGGGGCTACCTGCACCGCCCGGACCTGACCGCGGAGCGCTTCATCCCCCACCCCTTCGCCTCCAATCCGGGCGAGCGCCTCTACCGCACCGGTGACCAGGCCCGCTGGAGGGAGGACGGCACGCTCGACTTCCTGGGCCGTGTCGACCTCCAGGTGAAGGTGCGTGGCTTCCGCATCGAGCTGGGCGAAATCGAGACCGCGCTGCGCTCCGCCGCCAGCGTCAACGAAGCGGTCGTCGTGGCGCGGGGCACCGGCGCGGACAAGCGCCTCATCGGCTACGTCACCGCGCGCGCGGGCCATGCGCCGACCCCGGACACGCTCCGGGCAGGCCTCAAGCAGCGGCTGCCCGAGTACATGGTGCCGTCGGCCTTCATGGTGCTGGACGCGCTGCCCATCAACGCCAACGGCAAGGTGGACAGGAAGGCCCTGCCGGAGCCGGGGAACACGCCTCGGAGCACCGTCTTCGTCGCGCCGCGCACCGCCACCGAGGAGCAGCTGGCCACGCTCTTCGCCGAGGTCCTCCGCGTGGAGCGCATCGGCGTGCGGGACGACTTCTTCGCCATGGGAGGCCACTCGCTGTTGGCCACCCAGCTCGTCTCGCGTGTGCGCTCCACCTTCCGTGTGGAGCTGCCGCTGCGGGCCCTCTTCGAGGCGCCCACCGTCGAACGCCTCGCGCCGAAGCTCGAGGAGGCCCAGACCACCGGGCTCCGCGCACCGCCCCTGCGGCCCATGCCGCGCGAAGGCGCCATTCCGCTGTCCTTCGCGCAGCAGCGCCTGTGGCTACTGGATCAGCTCCAGCCGGGAGACATCTCCTACAACATCCCCACCGCCCTGCGGCTGACGGGCCCGGTGGACCTGGAGTCGTTGCGCCGCGCCTTCGAAGCGCTGGTGGAGCGCCACGAATCGTTGCGCACGACGCTTTCCACGTCGCAGGAGGAACCGTCGCAATGCATCCAGGAGCCCTCCAACTGGGAGCTGCCCCTCATCGACCTGACGTCCCTGCCTGAGACGCAGCGGGAGGAGGAGGCCCAGCGCGCAGCGGCCACGGAAGCCCGGCGTGCCTTCAACCTCACCACGGGCCCGTTGCTGCGCAGCACGCTGGTGCGGCTGGGACAGGATTCGCACCTGTTGCTGGTGACGATGCACCACATCGTCTCCGACGGCTGGTCCATGGGCGTCCTCGTCCGGGAAGTGGCGGCCTTCTACGAAGCCTTCGTCGCGGGCCAGTGGCCCTCGCTCCCGCCGCTGCCCGTGCAGTACGCGGACTTCTCGATGTGGCAGCGAGGCTGGCTCCAGGGCGAGGCCCTGGACGCGCAGCTGGGCTACTGGAAGAAGCAGCTCGGGGGGGCACCTTCCGCGCTGGACCTGCCCACGGACCGCCCGCGTCCGCCGGTGCAGTCACGCCGAGGCGCCACGGTGGACGTGCGCATCCCGTTGGAGGTCTCCCAGTCCTTGAAGGCCCTGGCCCAGGATGAAGGTGCCACGCCCTTCATGCTGCTGCTCGCGGCCTGGCAGCTGCTCCTGTCGCGCTACTCCACGCAGGACGACATCAGCGTCGGTACGCCCATCGCGGGCCGTACCCAGGCGGAGACCGAGGGCCTCATCGGCTTCTTCGTCAACACGCTCGTCCTGCGCGCCCACGTGCAGCCGCAGGCGACCTTCCGTGAGTTCCTCGCGCAGGTGCGCCGCACGACGCTCGCGGCCTATGAGCACCAGCACCTGCCCTTCGAGAAGCTGGTGGAGGTCCTCCAGCCCTCGCGAGACCTGAGCCGCAGCGCGCTCTTCCAGGCGATGTTCTCCCTGCAGAACGCGCCCACCGAAGCGCTCCGAGTGTCCGGGCTGTCCTTCCAGAGCGTCCCGGTGGACACCCGGTCCTCCAAGTTCGACCTCACGCTCACCCTCGGCGAGTCGCCCCAGGGCTTCGTCGGACTGCTGACGTACGCGACGGACCTCTTCGATGTTTCGACGGTCCAGCGCATGTCCGGACACCTGGGCGTGCTGCTGGAGTCCATCGCCGCCCAGCCGGACGCGACGCTCGCGGGCCTGCCGCTGCTCACCGCTCCGGAGCGCCAGCGGCTCCTCGTGGACTGGAATGGCCCCAGCGCTGAGTTCCCTCGCGACCTCTGCATTCATGACGCCTTCAGCGCCCAGGCCCTTCGCACGCCCGACGCGCTGGCCGTCATCTGCCGCGAGGAGCAGCTCACCTTCCGTGAGCTGGACACCCGCGCCAATCAACTGGCCCACCGGCTGGTGAAGCTGGGCGTCGGCCCCGACGTGCGCGTCGTGCTCTGCGTGGAGCGCTCCGTGGAGGCCCTCGTCGGCATCCTCGGCACTCTCAAGGCCGGCGGCGCCTACGTCCCCATCGACCCCAGCTACCCGCGTGACTGGCTCGCCCACGTCCTCCAGGACACCGGCGCTCCCGTCGTCCTCACCCAGCAGCGCCTGCGCGACTCGCTTCCTCCGCACTCCGCGCACACCCTCTGCCTGGACTCCGACGCCGCGGACCTTGCTCTTGAGTCCCAGGACGCTCCGGTGACGTCGGTCACCCCGGAGCATCTGGCGTACATCATCTACACCTCCGGCAGCACCGGCCGTCCCAAGGGCGTGATGATTCAGCACCGCTCCGTGCTCAATCTTCGCGTCGCCCTTGCCGCCACCGTGCACGCGGACGCGCGGCCGGGAGAGCGTGTCAGCGTCAACGCTCCGCTGTCCTTCGACGCCTCCGTCAAGCAACTCATCCAGGTGCTCGACGGCCACACCCTCTGCATCGTCCCCGACGAGGCACGCGCCGACGTCGGAGAGCTCGTCAACCGCATCGAGAAGGACGCCCTCGACGTCCTCGACTGCTCTCCCGCGCACCTGCGCCTGCTGGTGGATGAAGGCCTGCTGGAGCGCAAGGCCATCCCCCACCGCGTCCTCGTGGGTGGTGAAGCCGTGGACCCCGCCACCTGGCGTCACCTGGCCCAGGCCCCGCGCCCGCGCGTCTTCAACGTCTACGGCCCCACCGAGTGCACCGTCGACGCCACCGCCTGCGCCTTCGATGCGTCTCCGACTCCCACCATCGGCAGGCCCCTGCCCAACGTCCGCGTCTACGTGCTGGACCGCACGCTGCGCCCCGTTCCCGTCGGCGTCGCCGGTGAACTCTTCATCGGTGGCGAGGGCGTCGCGCGCGGCTACCTCAATCGGCCGGAGCTGACGGCGGACCGCTTCATCCCGGATGCCTTCTCCTCCACCCCGGGTGCACGCCTCTACCGCACGGGCGACGTGGTGCGCTGGCGCGCCGACGGAATGCTCGACTACCTGGGCCGTGCTGACTTCCAGGTGAAGGTCCGCGGCTTCCGCATCGAACTGGGTGAGATCGAGTCCCGCCTGCTGGGACATCCCGCCGTGCATCAAGCCGTTGTCCTCGCCCGCGAGGACGTGCCCGGAGACAAGCGGCTCGTCGCCTATCTCGTCCCTGAGGCGGGAGAGTCCCTGGACTCCACCGAGCTGCGCACCTTCCTCAAGCAGAACCTGCCCGAGTACATGGTGCCCTCCGCGTTCCTCGTGCTGGAGGCCCTGCCGCTCAACACCAACGGCAAGGTGGACCGCAAGTCACTGCCCGCCCCCCAGGGCACGGCGCTCGGGTCCACTTTCGTCGCGCCGCGTACCCCCACCGAAGAGCAGCTCGCGGCCCTCTTCATTCAGGTGCTGCGTGTGGAGCGCGTGGGCGTCCACGACGACTTCTTCGCGCTCGGCGGTCATTCGCTGCTGGCGACCCAGCTCGTCTCGCGCGTACGCGCCACGTTCCGCGTGGAACTGCCGCTGCGGGCCCTCTTCGAAGCGCCCACCGTGGCCACGCTCGCGGAGCGGCTCCAGACGGCCACGCCGAACCTCCACCTGCCCGCGCCCACCCAGACGCACGCGAACGGCCCGCGGCCGTTGTCCTTCGCGCAGCAGCGGCTGTGGCTGTTGGATCAGCTCCAGCCTGGAGACGCGTCGTACAACATCCCCACCGCGCTCCAGCTCTCTGGGCAGTTGGACGTGGACGCCCTGCGCCGTGCCTTCGAAGCGCTCATCCAGCGCCACGAGGCCCTGCGCACCACCTTCCACGAGCACCAGGACCAGCCCATCCAGAACATCCACGCTCCCGGCGGTTGGACGCTGCCGCTCGTGGACCTCTCCGCCCGGCCTGAAGCCCTTCGGGCAGAAGAGGCGCAGCGGATGGCCAACGAGGAAGCGCGGAGGCCCTTCGACCTCGCCAGGGGTCCGCTGCTGCGCAGCACGCTGGTACGGTTGGCCGAGGACTCACACCTGCTGCTGGTGACGATGCACCACATCGTCTCCGACGGCTGGTCCATGGGCGTCCTCGTCCGGGAAGTGGCGACCTTCTACGCGGCCTTCTCCACGGGCAAGTCGCCCTCGCTCCCGCCGCTGCCGGTGCAGTACGCGGACTTCGCGACGTGGCAGCGGAACTGGCTCCAGGGTGAAGCGCTGGACGCGCAGATCCACTACTGGAAGCAGCAGCTCTCCGGAGCGCCCGCGGCATTGGAGCTGCCCACGGACCACCCGCGCCCGCCCGTGCAGTCGCACCGGGGTGACTCGGTGGAAGTGCGCATTCCCAAGCACATCGCGGACGCCCTCAAGGCGCTCTCACAGAGAGAAGGCGCCACGCCGTTCATGACGTTGCTGGCGGCGTTCCAGGTGCTGCTGTCGCGCTACTCCGCGCAAGACGATGTCAGCGTGGGTTCACCCATTGCCGGCCGCACCCAGGCGGAGACCGAAGGCCTCATCGGCTTCTTCATCAACACGCTCGTCCTGCGAGCCCAGCTGAACCCGCGCGCGACGTTCCGGGAGCTGCTGGCCCAGGTGCGAGACACGACGCTCGCGGCCTACGACCATCAGCACCTGCCGTTCGAGAAGCTCGTGGAAGCCGTGCAGCCCACGCGCGACCTGAGCCGCAGCCCGCTGTTCCAGGCCATGTTCGTCCTGCAGAACACGCCCACCGAGGCGCTGCGTCTGCCGGGCTTGTCCTTCCAGGCACTGCCGCTGGAATCACACTTCGCCAAGTTCGACCTCTCCCTGGGTCTGCGTGAAGGCCGAGACGGATTCGTCGGTTCATTCGACTTCGCGACGGACCTCTTCGACGCGGCGACCATCCAACGCCTGGCTGGGCACTTCAGCGTGTTGCTGGAGGCCGTTGCAACGAAGCCGGACACCCGACTGGGTGACCTGCCGCTGCTCACCGCCCCCGAGCGCCAACAGCTCCTCGTCGAGTGGAATCCGCCTGCCTCGCAGGTGCCGCAGGAGTCCAGCATCCCCGCGATGGTGGAGGCGCAGGTGCATCGCACGCCGGACGCCCTCGCGGTCATCACGCCCGAGCGACAGCTGACGTACCGGGAGCTGGATGCGAAGGCGAACCAACTCGCGCACCGTCTGCGTGGATTGGGTGTCGGGCCCGAGGTCCGCGTCGGCCTGTGCGTCGATCGCACCGAGGACCTTGTCATCGGTGCCCTCGGCATCCTCAAGGCTGGCGGCGCCTACGTGCCGCTGGATCCAAGCTACCCGCGTGAGCGTTTGGGTTGGCTGCTGGAGGACGCTCAGGGCCCTGCCCTCGTCGCGCACTCCCATCTGCTATCGGCGCTGCCCGAAACCAGCGCCACGCCGGTGTGCCTCGACTCGGACGTGGAGCTGGCGAAGCAGCCGACGACGGCTCCGGTGGTGGACATCCACGCCGGACACCTCGCCTACCTCATCTACACCTCCGGCAGCACCGGCCGTCCCAAGGGCGTCGCCATCTCCCATGGCAACGCTGTCTCCTTCCTCCACTGGGCCCTGGAGACCTTCTCGCCGGAGGAACTGAAGGGAACGCTCGCCGCGACGAGCCTCAACTTCGACCTCTCCGTCTTCGAGCTCTTCGCGCCGTTGAGCAGTGGCGGTGCGGTGGTGGTGGCTCGCAACGCCCTACACCTGGCGGAGCTGCCTACGGCCTCTCACGTCACCCTCGTCAACACCGTGCCCTCCGCCATGGCGCAACTGCTGCGCCTGGGTGCGGTGCCGCCCTCCGTGCGTGTCATCAACCTCGCCGGTGAGGCCCTGCCGGAGACGCTTGCGAAGCAGGTCTACGCAGTCCCGACGGTGCAGAAGCTCTTCAACCTCTACGGCCCGTCCGAGGACACCACCTACTCCACTGCCTCCCTCGTCGGCCGTGACGAAGTGCCCCTCATCGGCAAGCCCCTGCCCGCGACGCGTGCCTACGTGCTGGACGCTTCGCTGCAACCGGTGCCCGTCGGTGTCGCAGGCGAGCTGTACCTCGCGGGCGAAGGCCAGGCTCGTGGCTACCTGCTGCGCCCGGAACTCACCGCCGAGCGCTTCCTGCCCGAGCCCTCCGGTCCTCCCGGCGGCCGCATGTACCGCACGGGCGACCGTGTCCGTTACCGCCTCGACGGGCGCCTGGAGTACCTGGGCCGCATCGACTTCCAGGTGAAGGTGCGTGGCTTCCGCATCGAGCTGGGTGAAATCGAAGCCGCGCTCCGCCGCGCCCCAGGCCTCAAGGACGTTGTCGTCGTCGCGAAGGGTGAGGCCGCCGACAAGCGCCTTGTCGCCTACGTCACGCCCAAGGCCGAGGCCTCGCTGGAGGTGGAAGCCCTCAAGGCGCATCTGCGTCAGGGACTCCCCGAGTACATGGTGCCCACCACCTTCGTGGTGATGGACGCCCTGCCTCTCAACTCCAACGGCAAGGTGGACCGCAAGTCCCTTCCGGAGCCGGAGGCGCCCCAGTCCGGCAACACCTACGAAGCGCCTCGCACCGAAGTCGAAGCGAAGCTGGCCTCCATCTGGGCCGAAGTCCTGCGCCTGCCCCAGGTGGGCGTGAAGGACTCCTTCTTCGAGCTGGGTGGGCACTCGCTGCTGGCCACGCAGGTCGTGTCCCGCGTGCGCGCGGAGTTCAGCGTGGAGTTGCCCCTGCGCGCGCTCTTCGAGTCCCCCACCGTGGAGGCGCTCGCCGGGCGGCTGCACGGGAGCGCCACCTCCCAGGCTCCGAAGCTCACCCGCGTCTCGCATGACGGTCCGCTGCCGGTGTCCTTCGCGCAGCAGCGGCTGTGGTTGTTGGATCAGCTCCAGCCCGGGGACGCTTCGTACAACATCCCCACCGCGCTCCAGCTCTCGGGGCACTTGGACGTCGAGGCCCTGCGCCGCACCTTCGAGGCACTCGTCGCCCGTCACGACGCACTGCGCACCACCTTCCACGAGCACCAGGACCAGCCCATCCAGACCGTCCACGCGCCCAGTGGTTGGACGCTGCCGCTCGTGGACCTCTCAACCCGGCCTGAGACGCTGCGGGAAGAAGAGGCGCGGCGACTGGCCAACGCGGAAGCGCGGAAGCCGTTCGACCTCGCCAGGGGACCGCTGCTGCGCAGCACGTTGGTGCGGCTGGCCGAGGACTCACATCTGTTGCTCGTGACGATGCACCACATCGTCTCCGACGGCTGGTCCATGGGCGTCCTCGTCCGGGAGATGGTGGCCTTCTACGAGGCCTTCTCCACGAGCAGCACGCCGACGTTCGCGCCGCTGCCCGTGCAGTACGCGGACTTCGCGGCGTGGCAGCGAAACTGGCTCCAGGGTGAAGCGCTGGACGCGCAGATCCACTTCTGGAAACAGCAGCTCTCCGGAGCGCCCTCTGCGTTGGAGCTGCCCACGGACCGCCCGCGACTGCCCGTGCAGTCGCACCGAGGCGCAACGGTGGACGTGCGCATCCCCGCGGAGGTCTCTCACGCGCTCAAGGCCCTGGCACAACAGGAAGGTGCCACACCGTTCATGACGTTGCTGGCGGCGCTCCAGGTGCTGCTGTCGCGCTACTCCGCACAGGATGACGTCAGCGTGGGTACGCCCATCGCGGGCCGCACCCAGGCGGAGACCGAAGGTCTGATTGGCTTCTTCATCAACACGCTCGTCCTGCGCGCCCAGTTGGACTCGCGTGCAACGTTCCGTGAGCTGCTGACTCAAGTGCGCGGCACGACCTTCGCGGCCTTCGAACATCAGCACCTGCCGTTCGAGAAGCTGGTTGAAGCCGTGCAGCCCACGCGCGACCTGAGCCGCAGCCCGCTCTTCCAGGCCATGTTCGTCCTGCAGAACACGCCGAATGAGGCGCTGCGTCTGCCGGGTCTGTCCTTCCAGGCACTGCCGCTGGAATCACACTTCGCCAAGTTCGACCTCTCGCTCGGTCTGCGTGAAGGCCGGGACGGATTCATCGGCACGCTGGAGTACGCGACGGACCTGTTCGATGCCGAGACCATCCAGCGCATGGCCGGCCACTTCGGCGTGTTGCTGGAGGCCATCGCGAAGAAGCCGGACACCCGACTGGGTGACTTGCCTCTGCTTACGGACTCCGAGCGCCAACAGCTCCTCGTCGAGTGGAACGCGCCTGCCTCGCAGGTGCCGAAGGAATCCAGCATTCCCGCGATGGTCGAGGCCCAGGTGCGTCGCACGCCGCACGCCCTCGCCGTCATCACGCCTGAGCGACAGCTGACGTATCGGGAGCTGGACGCGAAGGCCAACCAACTCGCGAATCGACTGCGAGGCTTGGGTGTCGGGCCCGAAGTCCGTGTCGGCCTGTGTGTCGAACGCACCGAGGACCTCGTCATCGGCGCTCTCGGCATTCTCAAGGCCGGTGGTGCCTACGTGCCGCTGGACCCCAGCTACCCGCGTGAGCGCTTGGGCTGGTTGCTGGAGGACGCACAGGGCCCTGCCCTTGTCGCGCACTCCCATCTGCTCTCGGCGCTGCCGGAGACATCCGCCACGCCGGTGTGCCTCGACTCGGACACGGAGCTGGCGAAGCAACCGACGACGGCTCCGCTTGTGGACATCCACGCCGGCCACCTCGCCTACCTCATCTACACCTCCGGCAGCACCGGCCGTCCCAAGGGTGTCGCCATCTCCCATGGCAACGCCGTGGCGTTCCTCCACTGGGCCCTGGAGACCTTCTCGCCGGAGGAACTGAAGGGGACGCTCGCCGCGACAAGCCTCAACTTCGACCTCTCCGTCTTCGAGCTCTTCGCTCCGTTGAGCAGTGGTGGCGCGGTGGTGGTAGCGCGTAACGCACTGCACCTCGCGGAGCTGTCCACCGCGGGCCACGTCACCCTCATCAACACCGTGCCCTCCGCCATGGCGCAGCTACTGCGCCTGGGCGCGGTGCCGCCTTCCGTGCGCGTCATCAACCTCGCCGGTGAGGCCCTGCCGGAGACACTTGCGAGGCAGGTGTACGCCGTCCCGACGGTGCAGAAGCTCTTCAACCTCTACGGCCCGTCCGAGGACACCACCTACTCCACCGCATCCCTCGTCGGCCGTAACGAAGTGCCCCTCATCGGCCGCCCG
Source organism: Corallococcus sp. AB032C (assembly GCF_003668935.1). Taxonomy (NCBI): domain Bacteria; kingdom Pseudomonadati; phylum Myxococcota; class Myxococcia; order Myxococcales; family Myxococcaceae; genus Corallococcus; species Corallococcus sp. AB032C. Next base: position 77,606 of record NZ_RAWP01000005.1, read on the forward strand.
CTCCCCGCGACGCGTGCCTATGTGCTGGACGCTTCGCTGCAGCCGGTGCCCGTGGGCGTCGCGGGCGAGCTGTACCTCGCGGGCGAAGGCCAGGCACGCGGCTACCTGCTGCGCCCGGAACTCACCGCCGAGCGCTTCATCCCCGAGCCCTACGGTCCTCCCGGTGGCCGCATGTACCGCACGGGCGACCGCGTCCGTTACCGCCTGGATGGGCGCCTGGAGTACCTCGGCCGCATCGACTTCCAGGTGAAGGTGCGTGGCTTCCGCATCGAGCTGGGCGAAATCGAAGCAGCCCTCCGTCGTGCCCCGGGCCTCAAGGACGCCGTCGTCGTCGCCAAGGGTGAGGCCGCCGACAAGCGGCTGGTCGCCTACGTCACGCCCAAGGCGAATGCCTCGCTGGAGGTGGAAGCCCTCAAGACGCATCTGCGTCTGGGCCTCCCCGAGTACATGGTGCCCGCCGCCTTCGTCGTGCTGGACGCCCTGCCCCTCAACTCCAACGGCAAGGTGGACCGCAAGGCCCTGCCGGAGCCGGAGGCACCTCAGTCTGGCGACACCTACGTGGCGCCTCGCACGGAAGTCGAAGCGAAGCTGGCCTCCATCTGGGCGGAAGTCCTCCGCTTGCCCCAGGTGGGCGTGAAGGACTCCTTCTTCGAGCTGGGTGGCCACTCGCTGCTGGCCACCCAGGTGGTGTCGCGCGTGCGCGCGGAGTTCAGCGTGGAACTGCCCCTGCGCGCGCTGTTCGAATCCCCCACCGTGGAAGCGCTCGCGGTTCGTCTGACGGGGCTCACCCGCACAAGTACTTCGCAGCTCACCCGCGTCTCGCATGACGGTCCGCTGCCGCTGTCCTTCGCGCAGCAGCGGCTGTGGCTCATTGATCAGCTCGAACCGGGCAGCCCCCTCTACAACGTGCCCGTCGCCGTCCGGCTGGAAGGCTACCTGCGCGCGGACATGCTCGAGCGTGCCCTGCAGGAAGTCGTACGCCGACACGACGCCCTGCGCACCACCTTCACCCAGGTGGACGGAGAGCCGGTCCAGCGCATCCACTCCGACAGCCCGGTGCCCTTGGGGCTCGTGGACCTCTCGGATGTGCCGGAGGCGCAGCGCGAGCCCGAAGCGCGGTTCCAGGTGGAACAGGAGATGCGCCGGCCCTTCGACCTGCGCACCGGTCCGCTCATCCGCACGCTGCTCTTCAAGCTGGCTGAACACGAGCACGTGCTCGTCGTCACCCTGCACCACATCGTCTCCGACGGCTGGTCGCTGGGTGTGCTGGTGCGTGAAGTCACTGCCCTCTACGCGGCCTTCTCCGCGGGACAGCCGTCGCCCCTTCCGGCCCTTCCCGTGCAGTACGCGGACTTCGCGGACTGGCAGCGCCGCACGCTTTCAGGTGAGACGCTGCGGCAGGAGATGGCCTACTGGGAATCGAAGCTCTCCGGCGCCCCGTCCGTGCTGGAGCTGCCCACCGACTTCCCCCGCCCGGCCGTCCGGAGCACCTCGGGCGCGACCTTCGGCTTCACCCTTTCGAGGGAGCTGACGGAAGCCCTGCGGAGCCTGGGCCACCGTGAAGGCGGTTCGCTCTTCATGGTGCTGCTCGCGGCCTGGCAGGGCCTGCTGTCGCGCTACACGGGCCAGCAGGACCTCAGTGTGGGCTCGCCCATCGCCGGCCGCACCCGCGCGGAGACAGAGGGCCTCATCGGATTCTTCGTCAACACGCTCGTCCTGCGCGCGAAGGTGGACGAGGGCCAGTCCTTCCAGGCGCTGCTCCAGCAGGTGCGCGCCGCGGTGCTGGACGCGTACGAGCACCAGGAGGTGCCGTTCGAAAAGCTGGTGGAGGTCCTGCAGCCGACGCGCAGCCTCAGTCACACGCCGCTCTTCCAGACGCTGCTCGCGCTCCAGAACGTGCCCACGGAGGACGTGCGCCTCCCAGAGCTCCGCCTACGCGGACTGGAAGCCGCCCAGTCGACTTCGAAGTTCGACGTGAGCGTCTTCTTCACGGAGACGTCCGAAGGACTGCGAGGCACGCTGGAGTACAGCACCGCGCTCTTCGAGCGGAGCACGATGGAGCGGATGGCCCGCCACCTGCGCACGCTGCTGGAGGCCGTGGCCGCGAAGCCGGAACAGGCGATGGCCCACCTGCCGCTCCTCTCCAACGACGAGCGCCAGCGCCTCCTCGTGGAGTGGAACGACACCAGCGTCACCAGCCCGACGGACGTTCCCGTCCACGTCCACTTCGCCCGGCAGGTCCAGCGCACGCCCGACGCGGTGGCCCTGGTGCTGGGCGACGCGACGCTGACGTATGGGCAACTGGACGCGCGCGCGAACCAACTGGCGTGGCACCTGCGTGCCCTGGGCATCGCCCCGGGTGCGCGCGTGGGCCTCGCTGTCGAGCGGTCCTTCGAGCTGGTGACGGCGCTCCTCGCCATCCTCAAGGTGGGCGCGGCCTTCGTCCCCGTGGACCGCAATGCCCCCGTGGAACGCATCGCGATGCTGCTGGAGGACGCGGACGTCGGAGTGGTGGTCACGCACCAGCCCTTCGCTTCGCTCCTGCCCGCTTCTGGCACCCGCGTCTGGCTGGACGCGCAGCAGGACGTCATCGCCGCATGGCCCACGCATGCGCTCGACATCTCCGTGGATGGCGAGTCTCTCGCCTACGTCATGTTCACCTCGGGCTCCACGGGCCGTCCCAAGGGCGTCTGCGTGCCCCACCGGGGCATCACGCGCCTCGTGCTCGGCAGCACCTTCATGCGCTTCGGACCGGATGAAGTCTGGCTCCAGGCCGCCCCTGTTGCCTTCGACGCGTCCACGCTCGAAATCTGGGGCGCGCTGCTGCACGGCGCGAAGCTCGTCCTCGCTCCGCCGCACTCCCTGTCCCTGGAGGAACTGGCCGCGCAACTGCGCCACCACCGCGTGACGTCGCTCTGGCTCACCGCCGCCCTCTTCGAGCAGATGGCCCTGCACCAGGGTGAAGCGCTCGCGGGCGTGCGTCAGGTCCTCGCCGGTGGCGACGTGCTGCCCGCCGCCCGTGTGCGCGAACACCTCGCGCGTCTTTCGGAAGGCACCACCTTCATCAACGGCTACGGCCCCACGGAGAACACCACCTTCTCCACCACCTTCGCCATGCAGCACGGCACGCGCTTGGAAGGCGCCATCCCCATTGGCCGGCCGCTCTCCAACTCCACCGTCTACGTGCTCGACGCGCACCTGCACCCGGTGCCCGTGGGCGTCGCGGGTGAGGTGTACGTCGGAGGCCAGGGCCTCGCCTGGGGCTACCTGAATTGTCCCGAGCTGACCGCGGAGCGCTTCGTGCCCCATCCCTTCGCGTCCACTCAGGGTGAGCGCCTCTACCGCACGGGCGACCAGGCCCGTTGGAGGGAGAACGGCACCATCGACTTCCTGGGCCGCGTCGACTTCCAGGTGAAGGTGCGTGGCTTCCGCATCGAGCTGGGCGAAGTCGAAGCCGCCCTCCGCTCCTCCACCGGCGTCAACGAGGCCATCGTCGTGGCTCGGGGCGCGGACGCGGACAAGCGCCTTGTCGCCTACGTCACCGCGAGCGAAGGCCACCCGCTGGACGCGGACTCACTCAAGGCAGGCCTCAAGCAGCGGCTGCCCGAGTACATGGTGCCGTCGGCCGTCGTGGTGCTGGACGCCCTGCCCCTCAATGCCAACGGCAAGGTGGACCGCAAGGCCCTGCCCGAGCCCGACGCCCACGCCATCGAGGCCCGGGACTTCGTCGCGCCTCGCGACGCGCTCGAAATGCAGCTCGCTCGCATCTGGGAGGACCTCCTCGGCGTCCCCTCCGTCGGCGTCCGCTCCAGCTTCTTCGAGTTGGGCGGCCACTCCCTGCTCGCCGTGCGCATGGTCGCCGCCGTGCGAGAGCGCCTGGGCAAGTCGATTCCCCTCTCCGTCCTCTTCCAGCAGCCCACCATCGAGCAGCTCGCCCAGGTGCTCCGCGACGACTCACAGGACTGGACGCCCCTCGTTCCACTGGAGCGCGGAGAGCCTGGAAAGCGGCCCCTCTTCCTCGTCCACCCCGGTGGCGGCAACGTCCTCGCGTACTCGGAGCTGGCGCGCCGTCTGGGGCCCTCTCTGCCCGTCTTCGGCCTCCAGTCGCGCGGACTCGACGGACGGCCCGTCGCCGAGTCCATCGAGGAGATGGCCACCCTCTACATCGAAGCCATCCGCACCGTGCAGCCTCACGGCCCCTACCAACTGGGAGGCTGGTCGCTCGGCGGCGTCATCGCCTACGAGATGGCCCGCAGGCTGCGCGAGGCCGGTGAAGCCGTGGACCTGCTCGCCCTCATCGACGCCCACGTCCACGGCCTGACGAAGCCCGCGCAGACGGAGACGCAGCTCGACTCCGAGACGCGCGCAAGGCTCGCCTTCGCTCATGCCACCGCCACGGCCTTCGGTCAGGAGCTCTCCGTCCCGGACGAAGCCCTGGCACATGGCGACGACGTGATGCTGGACCACCTGCTGCAGGAAGGACTCCGGGCGCGCATCCTCGACGCTCACTCCGGCCTTGCCCAGCTGCGAGCCCTCTTCAACGTCTTCCGGGCCAACCTCTTCGCCCATGAGAAGTACGCGCCAAAGCCGTACGACGGCACCGCCCTGCTGCTCAGCGCCAGTGGCGTCGCCGAAGCGATTCCGCGTCACCGCGGCTGGGAGCCCCTGGTGCGTGGCGGGCTGGAGGTACACGACGTCGCCGGTGGCCACCACGAGCTGATGCAGGACCCGCACCTCGGGTCTGTCGTCGAGCACCTGCGCTCCGCCCTGGCCGCCGTTACGTCCAACGACGCCACCGGCAGTTGAAGACAACCTCCACTCCGTGTCTGTCTTTCAGGCACGGAGTGGAAGGGGTTACGGTGCGCGCATGTCGCGCGAAGAGAACAATCGCTATCTCCGCGGAGTCGCCGATAAGCAGCTCCGCAAGGTGCCCGTCCTGGGATGGCTGGGTCGCCATCCGTTCCGGAAGCTCCTGCTCATCTGGGCCGTCCTGCTGCCGCTCTGGTACGGCTTCCATGCCTTCTTCACCCACCCCTCGCCCATCACCGGAGACGGCGAATGGCCCACCCCCAAACCCCAGGTTCCTCCGGGGCTGGGCCAGCAGTTGCTCCCCTTCCTCATCCTCTTCTTCGTGCTCGTGGGCGGGAGCCTGGCCTGGCGGCAGTACCAGGTTCGCAAGGCGCGCAGGCGGGAGGCCGAGGCACTCCAGCACCCGGACGCGGAGGCCTGGTTCCGGCTCACGGATGAGCTCCTTCCTCCGAGCAGCCCTTTCCCCGACGTGGACGTCTTCCGGGCGCAGAGACGGGCCCTGGGGAGGATCCTCTATGGGCAGGACGCCCTGGCCCGCCACGAGTTGAACGCGGTGGACTGGCGGAGCAAGGCGCCCCTGCTCCAGGCCATGGAGCGAAGCAGCGACGCGCTCCTCCAGCTGATCTGCAAGGACGACCCTGAGCAGACCCTGAGGCTCGCCCGCGAGGCCCTCGCCCTGGCCGACATCAACCCCGCCGTTCCCGGAGCCAAGCTGGGCCGCGTCTTCTACGACGTCCTCATCCACTCCGCGGAAGTCGTCACGGGCCAGTCAACGCCGGAGGGCCTGCGGCTGCTGGAGCACCACCAGGAGGAGTCTCCTCTCATCGTGGTCCGCCTGCTCTGCGCCTGGGCACTCCGGGCCGCGGCCACCCAGCGGAACGACCCGGAACGCGCGGAGCGGATGCGCCAGTTCCTCCAGACGCACGCGCCCCACTGCGCCCCGCTCCACCGGCTGCCCGCGCGGGCCTCGGCGGAAGCCTAGAGCTTCAGCCGCTTGAACACGGGCTCCGGGATGCTCTTGATGATGAGCATGATGAGCGCCCAGAAGCCGGGCACGTAGACCTCGTTCTTGCGCCCGTCCGCGGCCTTCAAGAGGCCGCGGGCCACCTGCTCCGGCGACGCGAAGAGCTTGTTCTTCGGCACGTGGGCCGTCATCGGCGTGTCCACGAAGCCGGGCTTCACCGTCACCACCGCCACGCCGGACTTCGCCAGCCGGTTGCGCAGGCCCTGGAGGAACACGGTCAGCGCGCCCTTGGACGCGCCGTACACGTAGTTGCTCTGCCGGCCACGGTCTCCCGCCACCGACGAAATCACCACCAGCGTGCCGGCCTTCTGCGCCTCGAAGCGGTTGGCCAGCTCCGTCAGCAGCGACGCGGCGGAGAGGAAGTTCGTGCGCAGCACCACCTCCGCCGCCGCCCACGAGCGCTGGCTCTCCTCCTGGTCTCCCAGCACGCCATGCGCCAGCACGACCCCGTCCAATCCGCCCAGGGCCTGCCACGCTCTCTCCACGAGGCTCGCGTGCGCTTCGCAGTCGTTCAAGTCCAGCGCGCGGAACTCCACCTTCTGCGCGCCGCGCGTGGCCGCGTCCTTGGCCACCGCCTCCAGGTTCGCGGCGTTGCGGCCCACCAGGTACAGCGACGCCCCGCGCGCGGAGAGCAGCCGCACCGTGGCCTGGGCAATGGCGCTCGTGGCGCCGAGGACAATGACTTTCTTCATGGGATGGCGACCTGACGGTCTTCCAGCGAGGGCAAGGGCAAGGACACCGGGTTCACCCGGCGCCAGAAGGAGGACGAGAACGCGGGATCGACGTACGCGGAGAACTGCTCGCGCTTGGGGAAGTACGCGGCGAAGCTCTCCGGACTCATGCGCGCGTCCTTGGCCGGGTACACCGCCCCGCCCGCCTCGCGCGTCACGCGGTCCAGCGACTCCACCAGCTTCCACGTCTTCTCACCCTGGTTGGCGAAGTCCAGGGCCAGCGTGTAGCCAGGGCGCGGGAAGGACAGCCACCCGGGCGACGGCAGGTCGCCGAACGTCTTGAGCACGGACAGGAAGCTGGGCAACCCACCCCGGGCGCTGCGCTCCAGCAGCTCCCTCAGCGCATCGCGCGCGGTGGCGTGGGGCACCACGCACTGGAACTGGAGGAAGCCCCGGCGGCCGTAGATGCGGTTCCAGCCGTACACGCTGTCGAGCGGGTAGAAGAACGGATCGTAGTGCACGAGCCGGGGAGACGGCTTCATCCGCTCCCGGTGGTAGTACAGGAAGTTGAACGCGGACACCGACAGCCGGTTGAGGCAGAAGCCCGGCAGGTCGATGGGCACCGCGAGCCCGCTGCCATGCGACAGGTGGCTCTTCGCCAGGGGCAGCCGCTCGAACTGCGTGGGCGCGAAGTTGCCCCGGTAGAACAGGCCGCGCCCCAGCTTGCGCCCGCGCGCCAGGCAGTCCACCCACGACATGGTGAAGTCGTGGTCCGCCTCGGACTCCGCGGACACGCGGATGAAGCCGTCCAGGTTCTCGAACGGGACGGTCTCCTGCACCACGAAGGGGTTGCGGATGGGCTTGAGCTGCACCTCCGCCCAGGTGACGAGCCCCGTGAGCCCCAGGCCGCCAATCGTCGCGCCGAACCAGTCCGGGTTCTCGTCGGGCGCGCACATCCGCCGGCTGCCGTCCGAGCGCACCAGCTCGAAGCGGCGCACGTGCCGGCCGAACGTTCCGGCCCGGTGGTGGTTCTTGCCGTGCACGTCGTTGGCGATGGCGCCGCCCACCGTGACGAACTTCGTGCCCGGCGTCACCGGCAGGAACCAGCCGCGCGGCACGGCCAGCCGCAGCAGCGTGTCCAACGACACGCCTGACTCGCAGCGCACCACGCCCGTCGTCGGGTCGAAGTCGATGAGCCGGTCCAGGCCCGCGGTGAGCAGCACCGTGCCCCCGCCATTGAGGCAGGAGTCGCCGTAGCTGCGGCCCAGGCCATGCGGCAGGACGGAGCCCTCCACCTGGGGCAGCGCGTCCGAGCGCCACGTCAGCCCGCGCGCCTGCTGCTCCACGCGGGGGAAACGACCCCACGAATCCGACGTGCTCATCGCCATGCTCCCGTCACGTCGCCACCCACAGCACCAGCGCGGCGGCCACGCCGACGACATAGCTGACGCGGTCCCGCAGCGCGAAGACGAGCGGGTCCTCGTTCACGAGCCCCCGGTGCGCCAGCAACCAGATGCGCCCCACCCAGTACAGCATCACCGGGCACAGCAGCCACAGCCGCTCCGGGTGGGCATACAGCGCCGTGACTTCCTTGCTGGTGATGTAGAGGGCCAGCACCATCACCGACACCTGGCCCGCCGCCGCGCCCAGGCTCGCGAGCTGCTCGTAGTCCTGCGCCAGGTAGCCGCGCCCGTGGGCGGACGTCTCGTTGGACTGGCGCAGCCGCCGCACCTCGCTCAGCCGCTTGAGCAGGGCCAGCGACAGGAAGAGGAAGGTGCTGAACATGAGCAGCCAGCTCGACGTGGGCACGCCCACCGCCAGCGCGCCGCCGAAGATGCGCACCGTGTAGAGGCCCGCCAGCACCAGCACGTCCAGCATCACCACCTGCTTGAGCCGCAGTGAATACGCGAGCGTGAGCACGAAGTAGGCGGCCAGCAGCGCGGAGAACGACAGGGGCAGCGTCGCCAGCGCCAGCGCCGCGGCGCCCACCAGCAGCAGCGGCGCCATCACGACGCCCGCGCGCACCGGCAGGGCCCCGGACGCGAAGGGCCGCCGCGACTTGGACGGGTGCCGCCGGTCCGACGCCAGGTCCAGCAGGTCGTTGATGATGTACACGCTGGAGGCGCAGAGGCTGAAGGCGAAGAACGCCAGCACCGCGCGCGGGGCCATGCCGCCCTGGGTGGCCTTGTGCGCCGCCAGCAGCGGCACGAAGACGAGCGCGTTCTTCGCCCACTGATGCACCCGCAGCGCCTTCACCCAGGTGCGCACCCCGCCCGGCGGGGCCTCGAAGACGCGGTGCACGGGACGGCCCAACCCCTGGGCCTGGCGCAACACGCCCGCTGGCGCATGCACCACGATGATCCGTCGGCACTCGCGCCACAGGTGCAGGTCCACCGCGTCGTTGCCCGCGTAGTCGAAGGGGCCCAGCAATTCGCGCAGCCGCTCCAGCTTCCGCGCGCCGGACAGGTTCACCCCGGCTTCACTGGCGACCACCGTGTGGAAGAGGCCCAGGTGGGCGGCCACCGCGTCGGCGATGCTCCGGTCCGCGGCCGTGGCCAGCACCAGCCGCCGCCCCCGGGCGTGCTCCTCGCGAAGGAAGGCCACCACGTCCGCGTTGTACGGCAGCGAGGTGACGTCCAGCCGCGCGCGGCGGGCCACCTCCGCCTTGAAGAAGGCCTTGCCCCGGAGCACCCACAACGGCACCAGCAGCAGCAGCCACGGCGCGTTCTTGAGCAGCACGAGCAGGTTCTCGTGCAGCGTGTCCGTGCGCACCAGCGTCCCGTCCAGGTCGACCGCGAGCGGGACGTCGGGGGCATCATCGAGAATGGGAGGCTGAGGCTGCATGAAGGGGGCGCGCAGGGTACTCCAAGGGCCCCGGGTGTCCCACTGTTCCGTGCTCCCACCCAGGCCGAAGTCCCTCCAGGCGGCGGACCTCCTGGCCGCCGTCCGGACGGGAGGGCGTCCCGCCCGTGCCTCAGAGCGACTTCAGGAAGGCGAGCAGCGCGGCCCGGTCCTCGCGTGGCAGCCGCACGTAGCGCGCCTGCGCGGGGGCCGCCTCCCCTCCATGCCAGAGGACGGCCTCCTCCAGGGAGCGAGCCCGGCCGTCATGCAGGAAGCGGGTGTGCCGGTTGACGGCCTCCACCAACCCGATGCCCCACAGGGGCGGCGTGCGCCACTCGCTGCCCGTGGCCAGACCGTCCGGACGCCCGTCCGCCAGGCCCTCGCCCAGGTCGTGCAGCAGCAGGTCCGTGTAGGGGTAGATGACCTGGCGGGAGACCTCGTCGAAGCCCTCCACCGGCCCCGTCTCCTGGGGCGTGTCCACGTGGCACGTCGCGCAGCCGATGGCGCGGAAGACGGCGTGGCCCCGCTGGACCTCCGGCGCCTCCCAGTCGCGCCGCTTGGGCACGGCGATGAGGCGCATGTAGATCATCAGCAGGTCCATGTCGTCCTGGGACACCTCCGGTTCACCCGGGGCGTCCCGGCCCTGCTCCTGGCGGTAGAGCGTCGTGGTGACGCCCATGTCCGCGACGAGCGCATGCGCCACCTGCTGGCGCAGCGTGGGCTGATTGGCCTTCCACCCGAAGCGGCCCAGGCGCGTCTCGCCCGTCTCCACGTCGAGCACCCGGTTGACCCGGCCGGAGATGCCGTCCTGGTCGCGGTCCTCGGGGTCGGCGCGGGCCACGATGTCGGCCTCGGGCAGCGCCTCCAGCAGGCCCAGGCCGAAGTTCACGGGCGACACGCGGGCGGAGACCATGGCGCCGTCGCCCAGGGGGCCGTGCACCAGCCCCTGGAACTGGTAGCGCGGGCGCACCAGCGAGTACGGCTCACCGGTGGCGAAGGTGCCGAGCGTCTCCTCGAAGTCGACGCGGACGTGGCCCTCCGCGACCTGGCCCTCCACGGCGTGCGCGTCCAGCTGCATGCCGTACAGCGGGTGGGGACCGGCGCCGTCGGGCGCGCTCAGCTGGAACGCCAGCGAGACGGGCGCCTCCGTGGGGCTCGAGGGCGGCTGGCCCCGGCCGTCCTTCACGTGGCAGGTCATGCAGCCGGTGGCGCTGAAGAAGGGCCCCGCCACGGCGGGACGCAGGCGCGAGTCGCTCCAGTCGCGGTCGAAGACGCCCTTGCCCGCGTAGAAGTCCGGCCAGCGCGAGCGCGGCATGTTCATGGGCGCGCGCCCGAAGGCATTGCGGCCGGTGTCCGTCACCGTGGTGGCACCGCCTGCTTGCTCCACGTGCGGCAGGACGACGGGGGGCAGCGCGCCCAGCACCAGGGGTTCGGGGCGGCGGACGACGGTGGCCCAGGCGGCGCCGATGAGCAGCGCTCCAGCGGAGATGCCAGCGAGAGACCAGGGCACGCGCATCGTCACGACTCCTCGATGGGAAGACACAGGCAGACAAACCACCGGGCGGGAACGAGGCGTCCCCGCCCGGTGGAGGAACAGCTTACTTCTCCTGGCCGAAGGACTCGCCCGTCACGAGGAAGCCCGTGGCGCTGGCGTTCACGTCGATGCCGGAGAAGTGGCGGTACGGGTAGGCACCGTCGCCAATCTCCTCGATGAACTCCACCGTGTCGCCGACGACTTCCTTCCCGTCAGCGAGCTTGACGCTGAAGGTCGTGTTGGCCACGTTCAGACGCCAGCCGCAGGCGCCGTCCATGCCCACATTCCCGCCCGTGGAGGTGGTGCGGTAGGAGAAGAAGCCCCAGTGCCAGTAGTACCAGTCGAGGAAGGCCCACCAGCTGTAGAAGGTGATGATCATGGCCTGCGGCTGGGGGCTCGACCCAACGAGGCGGCCATTGTTGTAGACGTTCATCCGGAACGCACCGGAGGACGAACCGGTGAAGCCCGGCTCCACGGACACCTGGCGGTCATTCCCGGGGGTGATGCGCAGGGTGCTGACCACCTGGTCACCATCCCGCGCGGCCAGGGCGAGGCCGCCCGAGGCGCTGCCAATGCGAATCTGCGCGTCCTGCGACCAGGTGATGGCTTCGTTGAACGTGCTGGAGACGCCGTCCGTCTTGAGGCTCTTCAGCCCGTTGACCTGCACGCCCTTCTCGGTGGCGGCCAGGGACGCGTTGCCCTTGGCGCAGGTGGTGATGCCGTCGAACCGCTGCACGCAATCCGCCTTGGCGGACAGCTCCGCGGACTGCGAACCTTCCGGGGACTGCGTCGGCTCACCCTGGCAACCAGCCACCAGGCTCAGGAACGCAGCCGCCAGGAGGCGACTCGTCATCTTCAGGTGCATGTGTGGGACCTCGACTGTGTGGGGGACACTGTCTGCTTCACTCACAACGGACGGAGACGCGGAGGGTCCAGCAGGCGGAAGCCAAGGAAGCACCGACGCGCGTTCCGGACAGGACGCCTTGCACCTGCCACGCCACATCCCAAGATTTTGGGGCTTTCCTCGGAAGGCCTCGTTGCGGATGACACGGATGTCGTGGCCGCTGTAGCGCCGCCAGTTACAGGAGCGCGGCAGCCTGTGTCCCTCAGTGTCACAGCCACGCGCCCGGTGGCTTGCGCCAGGCGCGGCACGGGGCTAGGGAATCGCCCCTCGTATGTCGGCGCTCGCGGAACTGCTCGAAGCCATCCGGGAGGAGTCAGGCCCGGCCACGTGGTCCGCCGGACAGGCCCTGTCTCGCGCGGGGGTCGTGTCGGTGCAATCCGTGGACGAGGAAGAGGTCGTCCTGCGGGTCCGCATCCCCGGCCGCCCCACCCCGCTCACCACGACCCTCTACCCCGAGGATGAAATCTGGGAGTGCGACTGCCGGGGGAAGGTGGACCCCTGCGAGCACGTCATCGCCGCGGCCATCGTCCTGCGACAGGCGGAAGGAAGGAAGGCCACGGCGGCGGCATCCCCTGCCCGCCCGGGCCCTGCCGCCGCGGCGCCGCGTCCCGGCACCCCGCCGAAGACAGAACGGTTGGTGTACCGCTTCAAGCGCGCGGACGGAGGCCTCCAGTTGGAGCGGCTGGTGGTCCGGCCGGACAACACCGCGAGGCTGCTGGCCCGGAGCCTCGCGTCCCTGCTCCAGAACCCCGTGGAGGCCGCGCGCATCCACGTGGATCCATGCGACCTGCTCGCGGACAAGCTGCTCGCGCAGGCGACCCGGGGTGCGCTGCCGCAGAGCAAGCTGGATGCCCTGTTGCACGTGCTGGAGAAGGCGCGCACCGTCCTCTTCGACGGCGCGCTCGTGTCCGTCTCCAACGAGCCGCTCCTCCCGCGAGTCACCGTCGAGGACCGGGGCGAGCAGACCGTGCTCAAGGTGGAGAAGGATCCGCGCATCAACGAGCTGGTGAGCCCCGGCGTCGCGCTGTGCGCGGGCGCGCTCTGCCGGTTGGGGGAGTTGTCACTCACCGGAGCGCGGCTGGAGAACCTGCCCCAGGAGCGCGTCTTCGCCCCGGAGCAGCTGGCGGACCTGACGAGCAAGGTGCTGCCGGACTTCGCCAGGCGCATGCCGGTGGACGTGAAGAGCCGGCGGCTGCCGCCCATCGACCGGACGCTCAAGCCGCGCATCTCGCTGGAGTTGGACAAGCTCGACACGGGGCTCTCGGTGCTGCCCACGCTGGTGTACGGCTCACCGCCCACCGCGCGCATCGACAACGGGAAGCTGATGTACCTCCAGGGCGCCGCGCCGGTGCGCGACGAGCCCACGGAGACGAAGCTCATCCACCAGCTGAGGGACGAGCTGAACATGGCGCCGGGCCGGCGCGTGACGGTCCACGGCAAGGAAGCCGTGCAGCTCGCGGACAAGCTGCGCAAGTGGCGCGGAGGCCTCACCGGGAACGCCGCGGGCGTGGTCAGCCCGGACGTGAAGCTCAGGCCGATGCTCACGTTGGACACGGCCGCCACCGACGCGGGCGTGCCTCGAGTGGGCTTCTCGCTCGACTTCCACGTGGAGGGCCTGGGCCCCGGAGAGAAGCGCACCGTGGACGCGGGCGCGGTGATGCGGGCCTGGGAGGAAGGCCTGGGGCTGGTGCCGCTGGAGGGAGGAGGCTGGGCGCCCCTGCCCACGGGCTGGCTGAAGGCCCACGGCCAGCGAGTGACGGACCTGCTGTCCGCGCGCGAGAAGGACGGCCGGCTCGCGAACCACGCCATCCCCCAGCTCACCGGCCTGTGCGAGGCATTGGAGCACCCCGCCCCACCCGTCACGGAGCGGCTCGCGCCCCTGGTGCAAGGCTTTGAGAAGCTCCCCGAGCCCCAGCTTCCGAAGGACCTCACCGCGACGCTGCGTCCGTACCAGTTGCAGGGCGTGAGCTGGCTCACCTTCCTGAGGCAGGCGGGCCTGGGAGGCGTGCTGGCGGATGACATGGGTCTGGGCAAGACGCTGCAGACCATCTGCACGTTGGGCCGGGGAACCCTGGTGGTGGCGCCCACGAGCGTGCTGCCCAACTGGGAAGCGGAGGTGAAGCGCTTCCGACCGTCGCTGAAGGTGTCTGTCTATCACGGCGTGGGCCGCACCCTGGACGAGTCCGCGGACGTGACGCTCACCACGTATGCACTGTTGCGCCTGGACGCGGCCATCCTGGCGGCGAAGACCTGGGACACGGTGGTGCTGGACGAGGCGCAGGCCATCAAGAATCCAGACAGCCAGGTGGCGCGAGCGGCGTACGAACTGGACGCGGGCTTCCGCATCGCGCTCAGCGGCACGCCCATCGAGAACCGGCTCGAGGAGCTGTGGAGCCTGATGCACTTCACCAACCGGGGCCTGCTGGGCGGGCGCAAGACCTTCGAGGAGCGCTGGTCCCGGCCGGTGTCTGAGAATCAAAAGGGCGCCGCGGAGGCCCTGCGCGCGCGCATCCGCCCCTTCGTGCTGCGCAGGCTCAAGCGCGACGTGGCGCCTGAGTTGCCACCGCGCACGGAGGCCGTGCGGCACGTTACCCTCACCGAGCAGGAGCGCGCCGTCTACGACGCGGTCCACGCCGCGACGCGCGAAGAGGTGGTGTCGCAGCTCGAGGAGGGCGGCAGCGTGTTGAAGGCACTGGAGGCGCTGCTGCGGTTGAGGCAGGCGGCCTGTCATCCGGCGCTGGTTCCGGGGCAGCAGGCGAGGACGTCCTCGAAGGTGCAGGCGTTGGTGGAGGCGCTCGGCACGGCGGTGGCGGACGGGCACAAGGCGTTGGTCTTCTCGCAGTGGACGTCGATGTTGGACCTCATCGAGCCCGCGCTGAAGGAGGCGGACATCGGCTTCATCCGCCTGGACGGAAGCACGGCGAACCGGGGCGCGGTGGCGTCCTCCTTCCAGGATGAGAAGGGAGCGCCCGTGATGCTCATCTCGTTGAAGGCGGGAGCGACGGGGCTCAACCTGACGGCGGCGGACCACGTCTTCCTGGTGGATCCGTGGTGGAACCCGTCGGTGGAGGCGCAGGCGGCGGACCGGGCGCACCGCATCGGGCAGCAGCGGCCGGTGATGATCTACCGGATGGTGTCCCAGGGGACGGTGGAGGAGAAGATCCTCCTGCTGCAGGAGAAGAAGCGAGCCCTCTTCGAGGCCGCGCTCGGAGGCGCCACGGGAGGCGCCGCGCTCACGCGAGCGGACCTCATGCAGCTTTTGAACTGAGGGCATTCCGCGGCGGGGTGGAAGGCGGCAGTCCGCTCCCCCGCCGTGCCTGCGTGGGACCAGTGACGCTGAACGTCGAGCGAAGCATGCGCATCGTCTCGGAGGACAAGCATCCACCGAGAGGGAGTTACAGCATGCCAGCATCCATTCCCGACAAGATGAGGGCCGCGGCGCTCGACCGCTTCGGCGGCCCGGAGGTCCTGGGCATCAAGACCATCTCCGTTCCCACCTGTGGCGACGATGAAGTGCTCGTACGCGTCGCGGTGGCGGGAATCGGTGCCTGGGATTGGATGGAGCGCGAGGGTCAGATGGCCGAGATGATCCCAGGCGGCCCGAAATTCCCCTACGTGCCCGGAGCCGACGGCGCGGGAGAAGTCATCGCGGCGGGCAAGAACGTGAAGAATTTCAAGGTCGGCGACCAGGTCTACGGCTCCGCGTTCATGAGCAACAAGGGAGGCTTCTACGCGGAATACGTCGCCGTGAAGGAAAACCAGGCGGCGAAGGTGCCCAAGGGGTTGAAGGTGGAGCAAGCGGCGGTGCTCGCCGCGGACGGACTCACCGGGCTCCTGGGCCTGGAGGAGCACCTCCAGCTCAAGTCAGGGCAGAAGCTGCTCATCTTCGGTGCCAGCGGAGGCATTGGACACATCGCACTGCAGCTCGCGAAGAGGCTGGGCGCGAAGGTGCTGGCGGTCGCGTCCGGGCAGGATGGAGTGGAACTGGCACGGAGGCTGGGAGCGGACGCGGTCGCGGAGGGGCATCAGGAAGACCTGGAGAAGGTCTGCCGCGACTTCGCGCCAGACGGCTTCGACGCGGCGCTGGTGCTGGCCCGGGGAGACGCCGCCGAGCCCCTGCTCCGCAACATCCGCAAGGGAGGCCGCATCGCCTTCCCGAACGGCGTGGAGCCGGCGCCCAAGGGGCCGGAGGGCGTCGAAACCAAGGCCTACGACGGCATCCCCAACCCCCAGGTGATGAAGCGGCTCAATGAGTTGATTGAAGCGGGGCCGTTCCATCTGGAGATTGGCCGTCTCTACGCATTGGAGGAAGCCGCGAAGGCCCAGCAGGAGGTGCTCAAGCACCACCTGGGCAAGTACGCGATGCGCATCCAGTGACGCTCAATGCGGTCCAGAGTCGCCCGTGGCGATGTTGAGCATCCGCATTGCCACGGCGCGGCATTCCGAGCAGACGACCCCGGTGCGCTCCCAGTGCACCTGTGCCTCCAGTTCACCGGGGTCCGCGGAGCCTTCATCCAGGCGGCGGACCATCTCCGCGAGCGCCTCCGCGGGATTGCCTTCCAGGTCATCCGAAGGGTCGAGCAGGTCCTGCTCCCCTTCCAACACCAGACTGAAGCGGTAGTACACGGCGTGCGCGGCGATGACGCGTCCGCACGTCGCACAGGTCTTCGCTTGCGGTCCCGTCATGGCGGCAAGGATAGCCGCGAAGAACCCTGGCCGCCCGGGTGAAAGACAAACACCGCGGCAGGGTGTGAAGCCACTTCAAGTTGCAGCTTCCGGCCGTAAAGCGCCACACAGAGTGGAATCCACCAACAGCCATTGGAGGAAGGACACGATTTACCTAAGGTCCGGGCCTCGCGTGAGGAAGCCTGAGAATGAAGCCCTCTGTTGCTGCCGCTGGCCTCTGGACACTGCCGACCCTGCTCGAGGAACGCACGGAACAGGGCCCCACCACGCCCCTGTTTACCTTTGTCGGGGACGAGGACAGCGAGCAGGAGTTGATGGACAGGGCCACACTCCTGCGGCGGGCACGGGCCATCGGCGCGGACCTCCTGCAGCACGCAAGGCCTGGCGCGCGGGCGGTCCTCATCTACCCTCCAGGATTGGAGTACGTCGCCGGCTTCTTCGGCTGCCTCGGGGCGGGCATGGTCGCGGTGCCTGCCTATCCACCGGATCCGCTCCGGCTCGAGCGCACGCTGCCGCGACTGCAAGCCATCATTCAGGATGCCCAGGCCACGGTGGTGCTCACCACCTCCTTCATCGCCTCCATGGCGGAGGCCCTCTGCGAGTTGGCGCCGGAGCTGCGGGCGCTGCGCTGGGTCGCCACCGATACGCTATTGGAGGGAGCGGAGGCAGGCCTGCGGGGGCCGCCGCCGCGGGCGGACTCGCTGGCCTTCCTGCAGTACACCTCCGGCTCCACCGGGACGCCCAAGGGGGTGGAGCTCACCCACGCCAACCTCCTCCACAACCTCGGCCTGATCCACGGCGCGTTCCGCATGCGAGGAGACAGCGCGGGCGTCATCTGGCTGCCGCCCTACCATGACATGGGGCTCATCGGCGGCATCCTCGCCACGCTGTACGGAGGCTTCGCCACCACCCTCATGTCGCCGCTGACCTTCCTTCGGCGGCCGATGCGCTGGCTGGAGGTGCTCTCTCGCACCCACGGCACCATCAGCGGCGGGCCCAACTTCGCCTTCGACCTGTGCGTGCGAAAGACCACCGAGGCCGAGCGTGCCGCCCTCGACCTGAGCCACTGGGACGTGGCCTTCTGCGGCGCCGAGCCCATCCGCTCGGAGACCCTGGAGCGCTTCGCCAAGGCCTTCGCCCCAAGCGGCTTCCGCCGCGAGGCCTTCTACCCCTGCTATGGCCTGGCCGAGGGCACCCTCATCGTCTCTGGCGGTGAGGTGGGCTCGCTCCCCGTGCAGCAGTCCCTGGACACGCGCCGGCTGCGCGAGGGCCGTGCCGAGCCGGCCGGGCCCGGGCAGCCGCACAGCCAGACCCTGGTGGGCTGCGGGCACTCGCTCCAGGACCAGGAAGTGCGCGTGGTGCACCCGGAGACGCGCGTGCCATGCGCTTCCGGCGAAGTGGGCGAGGTGTGGGTGAAGGGCCCGAGCGTGGCCCTGGGCTATTGGGGCCGTCCCGAAGACACCGCGCGTGACTTCCAGGCGCGCACCTCCGACGGCGCCGGGCCCTTCCTGCGCACCGGGGACCTGGGCTTCCTCCAGGGCCAGGAGCTCTTCATCACCGGCCGCATCAAGGACCTCGTCATCGTCCGCGGCCGCAACCACCACCCCCAGGACATCGAGCGGACGGCGGAGCAGGCTCACGCCGCGCTGAGGCCGGGGTGTGGAGCGGCCTTCTCGGTGGAGGTGGAGTCAGAAGAGCGGCTCGTGCTGGTGTACGAGGTGGACACGCGCCGGCAGCCCGTGGCGGTAGAGGAGGTTGCGCGCGCCATCAGCCAGCAGGTGGCCACGGTGCATGAGCTGCGGCTGCATGCGCTCACCCTCATCGCCCCTGGCAGCCTGCCCAAGACTTCCAGCGGCAAGATCCAACGCCGGGCGTGCCGCGCGGCCTACCTCTCGGGCGAGCTGCAGGAGGTGGCCTCCTGGCGCGAGCAGCAGGCCGACGTGCCCGAGGTGCCGCCCGCCACCCGCACGCGCGACACCACCGGGTCCGAGGCGCTACCGGCGACGCCGGAGGCCCTGGAGGAGTGGCTGCGGCTCCGGCTGGCCCGCCGGCTGAATGTGGCTCCACCGGTGGTGGCGCGGGATGAGCCGCTCACCCGCTACGGCCTGGACTCGCTGGCGGCGGTGGAGCTGGCGTACGAGGTGGAGCAGGGCCTCGGCGTGGTGCTGCCCCTGCATGTCGTGCTGGGCGGATCCACGCTGGCCGAGCTGGCAGGGCGGCTCGCCGGCGCGCGCCGGGACTCGACCGGCCCCCTGCCTCGTGCCTCCCGCGAGCAATCCCTGCCCCTGTCCTTCGCCCAGCAGCGGCTGTGGTTCCTCGACGCGTTGGAGCCGGGCGGCGCGCTCTACAACATCCCCGCGGCGGTGCGGCTGCGCGGCGTGCTGGATACCTCCGCCCTGGAGCGCGGCTTCGCCGAGCTGATCCGCCGCCACGAGTCGCTTCGCACCACCCTCCACTCCGAGCACGGACTCGCCTCCCAGTTCATCCACTCCGAAGCCCACGTGGCGCTGGCCCGGGTGGACCTGGGCGCGCTGGCCCCTCAAGAGCGTGAGGCCGAGGTGCTGCGCCGGGCCTACGACGAGGCCCTGCGCCCCTTCGAGCTGACGCGCGGCCCGCTGCTGCGCACCACCCTGCTGCGCCTGTCTGACACAGAGCACGTGCTGGTGCTGTGCATGCACCACATCGTCTCCGACGGCGGGTCCATGGGAGTGCTGGTGCGCGAGGTGGCCTCCCTCTATGCGGCCTTCCGCCAGGGCCTGCCCTCGCCCCTGCCCCCGTTGCCCGTCCAGTACGCCGACCATGCCCTCTGGCAGCGCCAGTGGCTGCGGGGTGAGGAGCTCGAGCGCCAGCTGTCCTGGTGGAAGCAGCAACTGGCCGGCGCTCCCGCGCATCTGGACCTGCCCACCGACAAGCCGCGGCCGTCCGTGCGGGACCACCACGGCGCCAGCGTCCCGGTGCGAGTGCCCGCCGCGACGTGGGAGATGCTCAAGGCCCTGGCCTGGCAGGAGGGCGTCACCCCATTCATGCTCCTGCTGTCCGCCTTCCAGGTGCTGCTGCACCGCCACTCAGGGGAGGAGGACCTCAGCGTCGGCGCTCCCATCGCGGGCCGCTCCCGCCCCGAGACGCAGGGCCTCATCGGCTTCTTCGTCAACACGCTCGTGCTGCGCACGCGACTGGAGGGCAACCCCTCCTTCCGCGAGCTGCTGCAGCGGGTGCGAGAGACAACACTGGGCGCGTTTGCCCACCAGGATGTGCCCTTCGAGAAGCTGGTGGAGCAGCTTCGGCCCGAGCGCGACCTGGGCCGCGGCCCCCTCTTCCAGGTCATGCTCGTGCTCCAGCCGGATCCCCTGCCGGCGCTCTCCCTCCCCGGGCTGACGCTGGACCCCGTGGAGCTGGAGAGTCGCACCGCGCC
Source organism: Corallococcus sp. AB032C (assembly GCF_003668935.1). Classification (NCBI taxonomy): domain Bacteria; kingdom Pseudomonadati; phylum Myxococcota; class Myxococcia; order Myxococcales; family Myxococcaceae; genus Corallococcus; species Corallococcus sp. AB032C. Next base: position 97,487 of record NZ_RAWP01000005.1, read on the forward strand.
ATTCGACCTCAAGCTCTCCCTCGCCGAATCCGCGCAGGGACTGGCGGGCTCACTGGAGTACGCCACCGACCTCTTCGAGCCCGCCACCGTGGTGCGCCTCTTAGGCCACCTGCGGCAGTTGCTGGAGGGGGTCCTCGCCCGGCCCGAGCAGCGCATCGCCGAGCTGCCCCTGCTCACCGAGGCCGAGCGCCACCAGGTGCTGGTGGCGTGGAACGACACCCGCGCGCCCCTGCCGACCGACACCTGCATCCACCACCTCTTCGAGGCCCAGGTGGCTCGCACGCCGGAAGCACCGGCCCTGGGCTTCGAGGGCGCCTGGCTCTCCTACCGCGAGTTGGAGGAGCGCTCCAATCAGCTGGCCTGGCACCTGCGGTCGCTCGGCGTCGGCCCGGAGGTGCGCGTCGGTCTGTGCGCGGAGCGCTCCCTCGAGTTGGTGGTGGGCCTCCTCGCCATCCTCAAGGCCGGCGGCGCCTACGTCCCCCTCGACCCCTCCTATCCCCGCCAGCGTCTGGAATGGATGCTGGAGGATGCGCGTCCCGCGGTGCTTCTGGCCCAGCCCGCCCTGATGGCTCACCTGCCAGAGGCGCCGGGGTCCTCAGTGGTGTCCCTGGCTCTCGGGGACGCGTCGCTGCGCGCCCTGCCCACGCACCCGCCCGCCGCCCTGGCCACTCCCGACAACCTCGCCTACGTCATCTTCACCTCGGGCTCCACCGGCCGCCCCAAGGGCGCCATGAATGCCCACCGCGCCGTCTGCAACCGCCTGCTCTGGTTGCAGCAAGTCGATGGGCTGGGCCCCGACGACGTCGTGCTGCAGAAGACGCCCTATGGCTTCGACATCTCCGTCTGGGAGTTCTTCTGGCCTCTCATCGTGGGCGCGCGCCTCGTGGTGGCCCGCCCCGGTGGCCACCAGGAGCCCGACTACCTGCTGCGCCTCATCCGCGAGCAGCACATCACCACCACGCACTTCGTGCCCTCCATGCTCCATCCCTTCCTGGAGCAGCCCGGCCTGGAGCGCTGCTCCAGCCTGCGCCGGGTGGTGAGCAGCGGTGAGGCACTCTCCCCCGAGCTCGCCGGGCGTTGCCTGCGGCGGCTGCCCTCCGCCCAGCTGTACAACCTCTACGGCCCCACCGAGACCGCCATCGAGGTCACCTCCTTCCACTGCCGGCCCCAGCACGGCCACCGCTCCATCCCCATCGGCCGCCCCATCTCCAATGCCCTCATGCGCATCCTTGATGCGCACCTGCGGCCAGTGCCCACGGGCGTGCCCGGAGAGCTCTTCATCGGCGGCATCCCGGTGGGCCGCGGCTACATCTCCCGCCCGGTGCTCACCGCCGAGCGCTTCGTGCCGGACCCGTTCTCCTCCGAGCCGGGTGCCCGCCTCTACCGCACCGGAGACAAGGCGCGCTGGCTGGCCGATGGCGACATCGAGTACCTGGGCCGGCTCGACTTCCAGGTGAAGGTGCGCGGGCAGCGCATCGAGCTGGGGGAAATCGAAGCGGCCCTGGAGCAGCACCCCCAGGTGCGCCAGGCCGTGGTGGTGGTGCAGGAGGGCGCCTCGGGCGACAAGCGTCTGGTGGCCTACGGGGTGCCGCCCTCGGGTGGGCAGCCGCCCTCTGCTCCCGAGGTGCGTGACTTCCTCAAGAGCAGGCTGCCCGAGTCCATGCTCCCCTCGGCCTTCGTGCCCCTGGAGGCCCTCCCGCTGACGGCCAGCGGCAAGGTGAACAGGAAGGCGCTGCCTCCTCCGGACCTGTCCCGCACCGAGCCGCGCTCCGCCTACGTCGCGCCCCGCGGCGACGTGGAGCAGCGCCTGTGTGACAGCTGGGCCCAGGTGCTCGGTCTGAAGCAGGTGGGCATCCACGACAACTTCTTCGAGCTGGGTGGCGACTCCATCATCAGCCTTCAGGTCGTCGCGCGTGCGCGCCAGGCCGGCCTCGCGTTCTCCACCCGCCAGCTCTTCCAGCATCAGACGGTGGCGCAGCTCGCCCGGGTGGTGGAGTCCGCATCCCAGGCGCTCGGCGAGCAGGGCCCCGTCACCGGCCCGGTGCCACTCACCCCCGTCCAGCTCCAGTTGCTGGCGCACGACGCGGTCCATGTCCACCACTTCAACCAGGCCGTGCTCCTGGCCTCGCGTGAGCCGCTGGAGTCCGCGCGCCTGGAGAAGGCACTCGCGCGTGTGGTGGCCCACCACGACGCCTTGCGCCTGCGCTTGCGCCGGCACGAGGGCGAGTGGCTGCAGGACAACGCCAGCCCCGACGAGGCGTCCGTCCACCTGCTCCAGGTGGACCTCTCCTCCATGCCCGCCTCCGAGCAGCCCGCCGCGCTCGAGGCCGAGGCCTCGCGCCTGCAGGCCAGCTTCGTCCTGGCGCAGCCGCCCCTGCTGCGCGCCGCCCTCTTCCTGCTCGGCAACGGCCAGCAGCGCCTGCTTCTCGTCGCGAATCACCTGGTGGTGGATGCTGTCTCCTGGCGCGTGATTCTGGAGGATCTCGAGTCCGACTATCTCCAGGCGGTGCTCCCCCCCAAGAGCACCTCGTTCCAGTCCTGGGCTCGCCGCCTGCGGGCCCATGCCGACTCCCAGGCTCTGCTGGCCGAGGCGCCGCTCTGGTTGGACGCGGCCCGCGCACAGGTGGCCCCGCTCCCCACCGACGCCTCCGGCCCCAACACCCACGCCTCCGAGCGCTCCGTCTCCATCCGCCTGAATGCGGAGGAGACGAAGCTGTTGCTCCAGGAGGTGCCCACCGCCTGGCGTGCCCACATCAACGACGTGCTGCTCTCCGCCCTGGCCCGCGCCCTGGGCGAATGGACCGGCCAGTCCCACGTCCTCGTCCACCTGGAGGGCCATGGCCGCGAGGAGCTCTTCGACGACGTGGACCTCTCACGCACCGTGGGCTGGTTCACCTCCTTCATCCCAGTGCTGCTGCCCGTCCGCGCGAGCGACTCGGTCGGGGAGGGCCTGCGCGGCGTGCGCGACGGACTGCGCCGCCTGCCCCACCATGGCCTGGGCTTCGGTCTGCTGAAGTGGCTCGGGCCGGCGGACATCGCCCGGCGGCTCCGGGCACTCCCCGCGCCGCAGGTCGCATTCAACTACCTCGGCCAGTTCGACGGCACGGTCGCCGCCAGCCGTCTCTTCTCCATGAGCCCCGAGCCCTCGGGTCCTTCCGCCGCGCCTTCGGGCCCGCGCCTGCATGCACTGGAGATCAACGGCTCCGTGCTCGACGGGCAGCTCCAGTTCTCCTTCGGCTACAGCGCCCACCTGCACCACGCGGCCACCATCGAGTCGCTGGCGCGGCGCTTCGTCCACCACCTGCGCGACCTCATCTCCCTGCGCGCCTCCGAGGACGCCCGTCGATTCTCCCCGGGCGACTTCCCCCTCGCGGGCCTCTCCCCACAGTCGCTCGAGCCGCTGCTGAGGCGGACCGGGCCCGACATCGAGGACCTCTACCCGCTCTCCGCCACCCAGCAGGGCATGCTCTTCCACGCCCAGCTCGCGCCCAGCGGAGGCCACTACTTCGAGCAGCTCACCTGGGCCATCCGCCCGCTGGATGTCCCGGCGCTGAAGCAGGCCTGGGATGCCGTGGTGGCGAGTGAGGCGGTGTTCCGCACCCGCTTCGTGTGGGAGGGGCTGGAGCAGCCGCTGCAGGTGGTGTCCCCGAAGGGGGAGCTGCCCTGGCGGGAGCTGGACTGGCGGAACGTGCCGGCCGCGGAGCAGCCGGCCCGGTTGGAGTCCTTCCTCCGCGAGGACCAGGAGCGTGGCTTCGACCTGGGACGGGCTCCGCTCGCGCGGCTGACCATCATCCGGATGGCGGAGGAGGACTGGCACTGCGTCTGGAGCTTCCACCACCTGCTGCTGGACGGCTGGAGCGTGGGCGTCCTGCTGCGGCGGCTCCTGGGTTCCTACGAGGCCGCGGCGCGAGGACAGGTGCTCCGGCTGGAACCCGCGCCGGCCTTCCGCGACTACATCGCCTGGCTGGGGCAGAAGGACACGGCGAGCTCCGAGCAGTGGTGGCGCAAGGCGCTGGCGGGCTTCACCGCGCCGACGCCGCTGCCCGGGGCGAAGCCGGTCCCAGCGGGCGCGGCGGTGGCGGAGGGTGGAGAGCGGGTGTTGAAGCTGCCCGCGAGCGCCACGGCGTCGCTGCAGTCCTTCGCGCGGCGGCACGAACTGACGGTGAGCACGCTGGCGCAGGCCGCGTGGGCGCTGGTGCTCTCCCGCTACAGCGGCGAGGAGGACGTGCTCTTCGGCGTCACCGTCTCCGGCCGTCCGCCGGAGCTGCCCGGTGTCGAGGAGATGGTGGGTCTGTTCATCCACTCGCTGCCCGCGCGCGTCCAGGTGGAGTCGGGGACGGAGGTGGTGCCCTGGCTCCAGAAGTTCCAGGCGCAGCAGGCGGAGCTGCGGCAGCACGAGCACTGCCCGCTGGTGCAGCTGCAGTCGTGGAGCGACGTGCCGCGCGGGACGCCGCTCTTCGAGTCCCTCTTCGTCTTCGAGAACTACCCGCTGGACGCGGCCCTGACGGAGCGCGCGTCCGGGGTGGCCATCACGGACGTGCGCATGCGGGAGCGCCCCCACTATCCGCTCGTGCTCGCGGTGGTCCCGGGCACGGAGCTCCGCCTCCAGCTGGCCTTCGACACCGCCCGTCATGACGAGGCGACGGCCGCGCGGCTGCTGGAGCACGTGCGTCTGGCGCTCGAGGGGCTTGCCTCAAGTGAGGCGCGCCGGCCGAGGGACATCTCCTTCCTCCAGGAGCAGGAGCGCCAGCAGGTGCTGGTGGCGTGGAACGACACGCGCGCGCCGTACCCGCGGGACACGCCGCTCCACGTCCTCTTCTCCCGTCAGGCCGAGCTCACTCCCGACGCAACCGCCCTCGTCCTCGGCGACGAGCACCTGACGTACCGCCAGCTCGACTCCCTCTCCAACCAGCTCGCACGCCACCTGCGCTCCCTCGGCGTCCGCCACGGCTCTCCCGTCGCCCTCTGCCTGGAGCGCTCCTTCGAGCTCATCGTCTCCCTCCTCGCCATCCTCAAGGCCGGCGGTGCCTACGTCCCATTCGACGCCTCCGAACCCCGCGAGCGTCTGGCATTGATGCTCCAGGACGTCGGCGCCCACCTGCTGCTCACCCAGCCTCGCTTCGCCGACTCACTCTCGCCTCTCTTCTCCTCCTGCTTCGTCCTCGGCCCCGACTGGCGCGCGCGCCTCGCCTCCTCGCCGGACTCCTCCCTCGACGTGCCCGGCCTCGGCGGCGACAGCCTCGCCTACGTGATGTTCACCTCCGGCACCACCGGCCGCCCCAAGGGCGTCTGCATTCCCCACCGCGCCGTCGCGCGGCTGGTGCTGGGCACCTCCTTCATGCGCTTCGGGCCCCAGGAGGTCTTCCTCCAGCTCGCACCCGTCGCCTTCGACGCCTCCACCCTGGAGCTCTGGGGCTCGCTGCTGCACGGCGCTCGCCTCGTGCTGCCTCCTCCCCACGCCCTGTCACTGGAGGAGGTCGCGGGACTGTTGCGGCGTCACGGCGTCTCCGCGCTCTTCCTCACGACGGCCCTCTTCGCGCAGATGGTGCAGCACCACGGCGAAGCACTGGGGGGCGTGCCGCAGGTGCTGGCGGGTGGCGAAGCCATGCCCATGGCCCGTGCTCGCGAGCACCTGCTGCGCATGCGCCCGGGCACGCGCTTCCTCCACGTCTACGGCCCCACGGAGAACACGACGTTCTCCACGTCCCAGCCCCTGGCGCCCGCGACAGCTGTCGGCGCTTCGCTTCCCATTGGCGGCCCCATCTCCAACTCCACTGCCTACGTGCTGGACCCGGCCCTGCACCCGGTGCCCGTGGGCATGCCCGGCGAGCTGTATGTTGGCGGAGAGGGCCTGGCCTGGGGCTACCTCCACCGCGCGGACCTCACCGCTGAGCGCTTCATCCCCAACCCCTTCAGCACGGAGCCCAGCGCGCGCCTCTACCGCACGGGTGACAAGGTGCGCTGGCTGGCGGACGGGACCCTGGACTTCCTGGGCCGCACCGACTTCCAGGTGAAGCTGCGAGGCTTCCGCATCGAGCCGGGCGAAGTCGAGGCCGCGCTCCGCCAACTGCCCGGGGTGCGTGACGCCATCGTCCGGGTCCACGAGGACGTGCCCGGAGACAAGCGCCTCGTCGCCTATGTCGTGCCGGGCACTCCGCTCACCGCGGCCGGGCTCCGCGCCGCCCTGCCCGAGCACCTGCCCGAGTACATGGTGCCCACGGCCTTCGTGCTGCTCGAGTCCCTGCCCCTCAACGCCAACGGCAAGGTGGACCGCAAGGCCCTGCCCGCGCCCGACGCGTCCGCCGTGGCCCGCGCCCCCTCACGCCCGCCATCCACGGACACCGAGCGCCAGCTCGCCGCGCTCTGGGCCGACGTCCTCAAGCTCGACACCGTCGGCGCTGAGGACGACTTCTTCGCCCTGGGTGGACACTCGCTGCTCGCGACCCAGGTCATCTCCCGGGTCCGCGCGACGTTCGGCATGGAGCTGCCGCTGAGCGAGCTCTTCGCCGCACCGACCGTCGCGGCGCTCGCCGAGCGGGTGGAGGCCCTGCGTCAACGCGGAGCACCTTCCGCGCCGCCACTGGTGCCGGTGCCGCGCACCTGGCCGCTGCCGTTGTCCTTCGCCCAGCAGCGCCTGTGGTTCCTCGATCAGCTCCAGCCCGGGAGCGCTTTCTACAACGTGCCCGGCGTGGTGTGGCTGGAAGGCGAGCTGGACCTCCGTGCCTTCGAGCAGGGTCTCACCGCGCTGGTGGATCGCCACGAGGTGTTGCGCACCACCTTCCCGCGCCACGGCGATGTGCCCGTCCAGGTCATCCATCCCACGGTGCCGCCGCCCCTGCCCCTCATCGACCTGACGCACCTCGCGCCCGAGGAGCGCGAGCGCGAGGCCCGGCGGCTGGCCCTCGAGGAGGCCCAGCGCCCGTTCGATCTGACGAACGGGCCCGTGGTGCGGGTCCGCCTGCTGCGACTGGAGCGCACGCGGCATGCCCTGCTGGTCACGCTGCATCACATCGTCTCGGACGGCTGGTCCGTGGGCGTGATGGTGCGAGAGCTGGCGGCGCTCTACCGGGCCTTCATCTCCGGCCAGCCGGCCTGGCTTCCCCCACTGCCCGTGCAGTACGCGGACTTCGCCGCCTGGCAACTCCAGTGGCTCCAGGGCGAGGTCCTCCAGTCCCAGCTCGACTTCTGGCGCCAGCAGCTCGCCGACATGCCCGCCGCGCTGGAGTTGCCCACCGACAGGCCCCGCCCGGCCATCCAGTCCTTTCGAGGCGCCTCGCTCCCCGTCAGCCTGCCGCGGCCCCTCTCCGACTCCGTGCAGGCCCTGGCCCAACAGGAGGGCGCCACGCCCTTCATGGTGCTGCTGGCTTCCTTCCAGCTCCTGCTCTCCCGCTACTCCGGGCAGGATGACATCGTCGTTGGCTCCCCCATCGCCAACCGCAACCGCGCGGAGACGGAGGGCCTCATCGGCTTCTTCGTCAACTCGCTCGTCCTGCGTGCCCGCATCGACGCTCGCGCGTCCTTCCGCGCATTGCTGCGTCAGGTGAAGCAGTCCACCCTGGCCGCCTACGAGCACCAGGACGTCCCCTTCGAGAAGCTCGTCGAACAGCTCCAGCCAGGGCGTGACCAGAGCCGCTCGCCGCTGTTCCAGGTCATCTTCGCGCTGCAGAACACGCCCATGGGCGCGATGGAGCTGTCAGGCCTGCGGCTGCGCCTCCAGGAGCTCGAAGCCTCGACCGCGAAGTTCGACCTCGACTACAGCCTGACGGAGACGGCCGAGGGGCTCACCGGCACCATCGGCTACAGCACCGACCTCTTCGACGCGGCCACCATCTCCCGGATGATGGAGCACCACCGCGTGCTCCTCGAGTCGCTGTGCGCCGAGCCCGACGCGCCCCTCGACACCCTCTCACACCTGACGCGCGCGGAGCGCCAGCAGGTGCTGGTGGCGTGGAACGACACGCGCGCGCCGTACCCACGGGACACGCCGCTGCACGTCCTCTTCTCCCGTCAGGCCGAACGCACTCCCGACGCAACCGCTCTCGTCCTCGGCGACGAGCACCTGACGTACCGCCAGCTCGACTCCCTCTCCAACCAGCTCGCATGCCACCTGCGCTCCCTCGGCGTCCGCCACGGCTCTCCCGTCGCCCTCTGCCTGGAGCGCTCCTTCGAGCTCATCGTCTCCCTCCTCGCCATCCTCAAGGCCGGCGGTGCCTACGTCCCCCTCGACGCCTCCGACCCCCATGAGCGTCTGGCATTGATGCTCCAGGACGTCGGCGCCCACCTGCTGCTCACCCAGCCTCGCTTCGCCGACTCGCTCTCGCCCCTCTTCCCCTCCTGCTTCGTCCTCGGCCCGGACTGGCGCGCGCGGCTCGCCTCCTGGCCGGACTCCTCCCTCGACGTGCCCGGCCTGGACGGCGACAGCCTCGCCTACGTGATGTTCACCTCCGGCACCACCGGCCGCCCCAAGGCCGTTGCCATCGAGCACCGCTCCGTCCTGCGCCTCTTCCACGGCATCCACTACGCCCACCTCGGTCCCGAGGAGACCTTCCTCCTCATCGCCCCCATCTCCTTCGACGCCTCCACTCTCGAGGTCTGGGGTCCGCTGCTCTTCGGCGGCACGCTCGTCGTCTTCCCGCCCGAGTCCCCGGGCGACCTGAAGCTGCTCGCCCACGTGCTGCGCCACCACGGCATCACCACCCTGCACCTCACCGCGGGCCTCTTCGCGCAGATGGTGGACCTGGAGTTCGACAGCCTGCGGGGCCTGCGGCAGCTGCTCACCGGCGGCGACGTCGTCTCCGCCCCTCACGTCCGCCGCGCCATCGAGGAGCTGGGCATTCCCGTCACCGCCTGCTACGGCCCGACGGAGAGCACGCTCTTCACCTCCTGCCACCGCATGACGCTGCCGGAGCAGGTGGGCACCTCGGTGCCCATCGGGCACCCCATCGCCAACACCCGGGTGTACCTGCTCGACGCGCGGCTGCAGCCGGTGCCCGTGGGCGTGCCCGGTGAGCTCTTCATCGGTGGCGACGGCCTGGCGCGCGGCTACCTCTCCCGCCCGGAGCTGACCGCGGAGCGCTTCATCCCCGACGCCCTCTCCTCGCGGCCCGGAGAGCGCCTCTACCGCACGGGAGACCTGGCGCGCTGGCGGCCGGACGGGGTCCTTGATTTCCTCGGCCGCCTCGACAACCAGGTCAAGGTGCGCGGCTTCCGCATCGAGCTGGCCGAGGTGGAGGCCTCGCTGCGCGCCCACCCGGCCCTCCGCGAGGCCGTGGCCGTGGTGCGCGAGGACGTTCCGGGCGACAAGCGGCTGGTGGCCTACGGCGTGCCCGCCCCGGACCAGCCGGCCCCGGAGGCGGATGCGCTGCGCGCCTTCCTCGCGCAGAGGCTGCCCGGCTTCATGGTGCCCTCGGCCTTCGTGGCGCTGGAGTCCCTGCCGCTCACCCCGAACGGCAAGGTGGACCGGAAGGCCCTGCCGGTGCCGCAGGCCCTTCGCAGCGAGGAAGGCTTTGTCGCCCCCCGGACGCCCCTGGAGCAGGAGCTCGCAGCGATCTGGGCGGAGGTCCTCGGCCTGGACAAGGTCGGCATCCACGACAACTTCTTCAGCCTTGGCGGCCACTCGCTTCTGGCGACCCAGGCCATCTCCAGGCTGCGCGCGCGCTTCGGGGAGGAACTGCCCCTGCAGGCGCTGTTCGAGGACCCGACCGTGGCGAAGATGGGCCAGCGGATCGAACAGCGGGCAGCCCCCAAGCCCCAAACCGATGAGCCGGCGCGGACGGAACAGGAGTGGGTCGAGGAGCTTCTCTAGGCCCCCATTCGACACCGCGCGCCCATCAACTCCCTACGAAGGAACCCGCCTTGTCACCGTCCGATACCGCCGTCCGTACCCCGCTTGACGACATCCTGACCGAAATCGCCGCGGCCGGCGCGACGATCGCGGTCGATGGGTCGAACCTCCGGCTGGGCGCGCCCAAGGGCAACATCCGCAGCGAGCTGCGCGAGCGCATTCGCGCGAACCGCGAGGCGCTGATCGCCTTTCTTTCCGCGCGCAACGCGAGGAGCGAGGTGCGAGCACCGCTGGTGCGCGTCGCGCGCGACAAGCCGCTTCCGCTCTCGTTCGCACAGCAGCGGCTGTGGTTCTTGAACGAGCTGGAGCCAGGCAACCCGTTCTACAACGTCCCGGTGGCGGTGCGGATGCGCGGCCGGCTCGACGTCGCGGCCCTGCATGCAAGTCTGAATGAAGTCGTGCGGCGCCATGAAGCCCTGCGCACCCGCTTCGTCATGAGCGACGGCGCGCCGTTCCAGCAGATCGTGCCGCACCTGACGCTGACACTGGCGCGGGAGGATCTGAGCGCGCTGCCAGGCGGCGAGCGGGAAACCCAGGCGCTGGCGCGGATGCAGGAGGAAGCGCGCACGCCGTTCAATCTGGCCGAAGGACCGCTGATCCGCTTCAGGCTGCTGCGGCTGGAGGCGACGGAACATCTGCTGCTGCTCACCCTGCATCACATCGTCGCCGATGGCTGGTCGATGGGCGTGCTGGTGCGTGAGCTTGGCGCGCTCTACGCGGCGTTCGCGCAGAACCGTCCTTCGCCCCTTTCCGAGCTGAAAATCCAGTATGCGGACTTCGCCCAGTGGCAGCGCCAGGTGCTGTCCGGCGAAGAGCTGGACAGGCAGGTGGCGTACTGGAAGGACAGGCTGGACGGGGCGCCGACGCTGCTGACGCTGCCCACCGACTGGCCGCGGCCCGCGACCCAGAGCCACCGTGGCGCCACGCATTCCTTCGAGGTGCCGCCCGCGGTCACCGCGGGTTTGCGCGCGCTGGGCCTGCGCTCCGGGGGGACGCTCTTCATGCCGTTGGCCGCCGCGCTCAATGTCCTGCTGGCGCGCTACAGCGGTCAGCACGACGTCTGCATTGGAACGGCCATTGCCAACCGCACCCGCGGCGAAATCGAGCCGTTGATTGGCTTCTTCGTCAACACCCTGGTGCTGCGCACGCGCATGGAGGACGACCCGAGCTTCCTGGACCTCGTGGAGCAACTGCGGCGCACGGCGCTGGAGGCCTATGCCCACCAGGACCTGCCCTTCGAGCAGCTGGTGGATGTCTTGTCGCCGAAGCGGCATTTGAGCCACACGCCGCTGTTCCAGGTGATGTTGGGCCTGCAGAACGCGCCCATGGGACGGCTGGCCCTGCCAGAGCTGGTGTTGGAGCCCGACGCGGCGCGCAGCCAGACCGCCAAGTTCGACCTCACCTTCGACTTCACGGAGACGGGCGAGCGGCTGCAGTCCTTCATCGAATACAGCACCGACCTGTTCGACCGCTCGACCATCGAACGCATGGCGCGGCACTTCCTGGTGCTGCTGGAGGCCGCGGTCGCGCGGCCTCAGACGCGCATTTCGAGGCTGCCGTTGCTGGATGGGAAGGAGCGGAGGGAGCTGCTGGCGGAGTGCAACGCGGCATCGCGGTACGAGGTGGAGGGCACGCTGCACGGGCTCTTCGAGGCGCAGGCGGCCCGCCGGCCTCATGCAGTGGCGCTCACCCACGAGGGCCGCTCCCTGGCCTACGGCGAGCTCAACGCGCGGGCCAACCAACTGGCGCACCACCTGCGCTCCCAGGGCGTCGGTCCCGACGTGCTGGTGGGCCTGTGCGCCTCGCGCGGCTTCGACTTGCTGGTGGCCATGCTCGCCATCCTCAAGGCCGGTGGCGCCTACCTGCCGCTGGACCCGGACTCCCCGGTGCAGCGGCTGCTGGGCATGCTCGACGACGCGCGGCCCGCACTGGTGCTCACCCAGGAGTCCTTCCGGGAGCGACTGGCCGGCGCGCGCCAGCCGCTCTGGTGCCTGGACCGGGATTGGCCGACGGTAGCGGGATTGCCCGACGCCGACCTCCCGCCCCTCAGCGGGCCTGGGCACCTGGCCTACGTCATCTACACCTCCGGTTCCACGGGCAAGCCCAAGGGGGCGCTGCTGCAGCACGGCAACGTGCTGAGGCTCTTCCAGGCGACGTCCTCCTTCGCCTTCAGCGAGCGCGACGTGTGGAGCTTCTTCCACTCGCTCGCCTTCGACTTCTCCGTGTGGGAAATCTGGGGCGCGCTGCTGTTTGGCGGGCGAGTCGTCGTCGTGCCCGACGCGGTGAGGCGCTCCCCGCCCGCCTTCCTGGAGCTGCTGTCCCAAGAAGGCGTGACGGTGCTCAACCAGACGCCCTCGGCCTTCTACCAACTGCTGGAAGCCGACGCGCAGCTGAAGCTGCCCCTGGCCCTGCGAAGCGTGGTGTTTGGCGGCGAGCGGCTGGACTTCCAGCGGCTGAAGCCCTGGTACGCGCGGCACGAAGCGCACGCGCCACGGCTGGTGAATATGTACGGCATCACCGAGACCACGGTGCATGTGACGCACCATGCGGTGAGCCCGCGTGACGTGGAGAAGAGCACGAGCCTGATTGGCGTGCCCATTGGAGACCTGCGCGCGTACGTGCTGGACGCGCGGCTGGAGCCGGTGCCGCCGGGAGTGGCCGGGGAGCTGTACGTGGCCGGGGCCGGACTGGCGCGCGGGTACCTCAGGCGGCCAGAGCTGACCGCGGAGCGCTTCATCCCCAATCCCCACGCGCAAGCCGGCGAGCGGATGTACCGCACCGGAGATGCGGCGCGCAGGCTGGAGGACGGCAGCCTGGAGTACCTGGGGCGGCTGGACGAGCAGGTGAAGGTGCGCGGCTACCGCATCGAGCTGGGAGAGATTGAAGCGGCGCTCTCCTCCGTGGCCGGCGTGCGGCAGGCGCTGGTGATGGCACGCGAGGACCGCCCCGGCGACATGCGGCTGGTCGCCTACGTGGTGCCGAGCACGCAGGAAGAGGACGCACAGGGCCGCTACGCGTTGCCCAACGGCATTCGCATCGCCCACATCAACCAGCACGAGACGCGTGCCGTGTTCGAGGAGATCTTCGAGGAGGAGGTCTACCTGCAGAACGGCATCACGCTGGAGGACGACTGCGTGGTGTTCGACGTCGGCGCCAACATCGGCCTGTTCACGCTGTTCGTGCACGACCGCTGCGCCCGCCCCCGCGTCTACTCCTTCGAGCCGGTGCCGCCGGTGTTCGACGTGATGGCCCGCAATGTGGCGCTCCACGCGCCGGGCGCCACCGCCATGCCGTTCGGCCTGTCCAACCGCGAGCAGACCACCCAGATCCACTACTACCGCAACATGTCCGTCAACTCGGGCCTGTACGCGGATGCCCGGACCGAACGGGCGCTCACCGAGCGGTTCCTGAGGAACCAGTCGGAGGAGTCGGGCTCCTTCCTGGACGAGCTGCTGGAAGGCAAGTTCGAGGCCGAGGTCCACTCCTGCCGCATCATCACGCTGTCACAGGCCATCCGCGAGACCGGCGTGGAGCGCATCGACCTGCTGAAGCTCGATGTCGAGAAGAGCGAGCTCGACGTGCTGTCGGGCATCGAGCCCGGCGACTGGCCGAAGATCCGCCAGCTGGTCATCGAGACGCACGACATCGACGGCCGCGTCGACACCATCCGCCGCCTGCTGGCTGGCCACGGCTTCGGCTGCGTGGTGCACCAGAAGCGCGCCATGCAGGGCACGGGCGTCTACCAGCTCTATGCCGTGCGCGAGCGCGACGCGCGGGCCCACGCCGACGGGCGTGCCGCGCCGCACGTGGGCCTGCTGCAACGCCGCGCGGCGGCGCCGTTGGCCGAAGCCGAGCAGATCGCCGGCATGAACCAGGTGTTCGACCAGATCTACGGCGAGACGGCCACGCCGGACGACCTGACCTTCGACCTCTCGGGCTGGACCAGCAGCTACGACCGCCAACCCATCCCGGCCGCGCAGATGCACGAGTGGGTGGACCAGACGGTGGCGCGCATCCGCGCGATCGAGCCGGAGAGGGTGTTGGAGATTGGCTGCGGCACCGGCCTGCTGCTGCACCGCCTCGCGCCGTCGTGCACGCGGTACTGCGGCACCGACCTCTCGGGAGTGGTGCTGGACAAGCTGCGCCGCGGCCTGGCCGCGCGCGAGCCCATGCCCTGTGAACTCTCGCTGCTGCAGCGCCCGGCGGATGCGCTGCGCGACCTGCCCGGCGGGCCCTTCGACACCGTGATCATCAACTCGGTGGCGCAGTACTTCCCGAGCCTGGCCTACCTGGAGACCGTGCTGGAGGGCGCGCTCGGGCAGCTCGGCGCGTCCGGCCACGTGTTCGTGGGCGACCTCCGGCACGCCGGACTGCTGGAGCTGCTGCACGCCTCCATGGCCCTGCACCAGGCCGAGCCGGACGCCCGCGTCGGCGAGCTGCGGCAGCTCGCGCTGCTGAACGCGCGCCGCGAGGCCGAGCTGCTGGTCGACCCGGCCTGGTTCTTCGCGCTGCGCCGGCGCTTCCCGCGCATCAGCGGCGTCAACGTCCTGCCCAAGCGCGGCCAGGTGGACAACGAGCTGACGCGCTTCCGCTACGACGTGGTCCTCTCCGTGGGCCAGGCCGCGGCCGAGCTCGTGCCGGACTGGCAAGGCTGGGAGAGCGAGGAGGCCGTGCGCCAGCGGCTCGCGCGCGAGGCGCCGCCCTCCCTGGCCGTCCGCGACATCCCGCAGGCGCGGCTCGCCTCGATGCGCGCGGCGCAGGGCCTGCTGCACCGGATGGCCGATGAGGCGACGGCGGCCGGGCTCGCGCGCGAGCTGGACGCCCAGCCCCTGCCAGGCGTGGATCCGGCGCGCCTGGAGGCGCTGGCCGCCGAGCGCGGCTACACCGTGCGTTTCGCGCTCGCCTCGGGCAACGAGGGGGGGCTGCACGCGGTGTTCCTTCGTGCGCCGCGCGCCATCGACTGGTCGGCCCTGTACCCGGCGGCGGGCGCGGATGCCGCGTCGCTGCGCGCACTGGCGCACGAGCCGTATCTGGAGGAGCGGCAGGCCGGGTTGCAGCACACGGTGCTGGAGCGGCTGCGCGAGCAACTCCCGGCCTACATGGTGCCGGCGCACGTCGTCGTGCTGGACGCGCTGCCGCTCACGCCCAACGGCAAGGTGAACAAGAAGGCGCTGCCCGCACCCGACCTCACGCGCGGCGAGGCAGGCTACGTCGCGCCGCGCACGCCCATGGAGGAGGCCACCGCGCGCATCTGGGCGGAAGTGCTGGGCCTGGACCGCGTGGGCATCCACGATAACTTCTTCAACCTGGGCGGCCATTCGCTGCTGGCCACGCGCGTGATTTCCAAGGTGCGCGCGCAGCTGGAGGTGGAGCTGCAGCTGCGCGCCCTATTCGAGGCACCCAGCGTGGCCGAGCTGGCCGCGCGCATCGAGGCCGGGCGCGGCACGCGCCAGCGTGTGACGGCGCGCATCGAACCGGTGCCGCGCCAGGGCACGGCCCCGCTGTCCTACGCACAGAACCGCTTCTGGTTCCTGGAGCAGTACCAGCCCGGAGTCCTGTCCTACAGCATGCCGGTGGCGCTCACGCTGTCCGGTGCCTGGGACGCACAGCGCCTCGCGCGCGCCTTCGACATGCTGGTGGCGCGCCACGAGCCGCTGCGCACCACCTTCACCCATCACTCCGGCGTGCCCGAGCAGGTGATTGCAACACCAGCGCCCCTGCGCGTGGCGGTGGAGGACTTCAGCGGGCTCGGCGCGGCGCAGGCGAACGACGCCGTCGCGCGCGGGATTCGCGAGGAGGCGGCCACGCCCTTCCACCTGGAGCAGGGACCGCTGTTCCGCGTGCGCCTGCTCAAGGCCGCCGAGGGCGAGCACGTGCTGCTGCTCACGCTGCACCACATCCTCTATGACGGCTGGTCGTTCCGGGTGCTGATGGAGGAGGTGATGCGGCTTTACGACGGCCTGCCGCTCGCGCCGCTGCCCATCCAGTACGTCGACTACTGCGACTGGGAGCGCCGGCGGTTCAGCGGCCCGGCGTTGCGAGAACAGCTCGATTACTGGAAGGAGCAGCTCGCGGGCGCCCCCGACCTGCTGTCGCTGCCCACCGACCGGCCGCGTCCGGCGGCCATGACCTACCGCGGGCAGGTGCACCGCGCCGCGCTGTCGCCCGCGCTGACGCGGCGCCTCACGGCCCTGGGTAGCGCCTCGCGCGCGACCCTGTTCATGGTCATGGCCGCGGCGTTCAAGGCACTGTTCCACCGGCTGACGGGGCAGAACGACCTGTGCCTGGGCAGCCTGTCGGCGAACCGCGCCTACGGCACGGAGAACCTGATCGGCATCTTCGCCAACATCGTCACGCTGCGCAGCACGGCCCGCGAGGACAGCTCGTTCGCCGACGTGCTGGACGCCACCGCGCGGCAGGTGCTCTCGGTGCACGACTACCCGTTGCCGTTCGAGCTGGTGCTCAAGCATCTGGTGGCCAGCCGCGACGCCGCGTACACGCCCTACGCGCAAGTGGTGCTCAACTTCTACGACGACGCGGAGCTGGGCGGCGCGCTCGATGACTTCACCTCGGCCGAGGGCCTGCGCATCGCCAGCCGGCCGAGCGAGCTGGGCGTACAAGCCGACTTCGAGCTCAAGGTCGAGATGCGCATGACGGGCGACCGGCTCTCGGTCGACTACGTCTACAACACGGACCTGTTCGACGCCGCGACCCTCGCGCGCTGGCACCACCACCTGGAGTGCCTGGCCGAGGCCGCATGCGACGCGCCTCGGACGCGCATTTCGAGGCTGCCGTTGCTGGATGGGAAGGAGCGCGGGACGCTGCTGGCGGCGTGCAACGCGGCGTCGCGGTACGAGGTGGAGGGCACGCTGCACGGGCTCTTCGAGGCGCAGGCGGCCCGCCGGCCTCATGCAGTGGCGCTCACCCACGAGGGCCGCTCCCTGGCCTACGACGAGCTCAACGCGCGGGCCAACCAACTGGCGCACCACCTGCGCTCCCAGGGCGTCGGTCCCGACGTGCTGGTGGGCCTGTGCGCCTCGCGCGGCTTCGACTTGCTGGTGGCCATGCTCGCCATCCTCAAGGCCGGTGGCGCCTACCTGCCGCTGGACCCGGACTCCCCGGCGCAGCGGCTGCTGGGCATGCTGGACGACGCGCGGCCCGCCCTCGTGCTCACCCAGGAGTCCTTCCGCGAGCGACTGGCCGGCGCGCGCCAACCCCTCTGGTGCCTGGACCGGGACTGGCCGACGGTGGCGGGCCTGCCCGACGCCAACCTCCCGCCCCTCAGCGGGCCTGGGCACCTGGCCTACGTCATCTACACCTCCGGTTCCACGGGCAAGCCCAAGGGGGCGCTGCTGCAGCACGGCAACGTGCTGAGGCTCTTCCAGGCGACGTCCTCCTTCGCCTTCAGCGAGCGCGACGTGTGGAGCTTCTTCCACTCGCTCGCCTTCGACTTCTCCGTGTGGGAAATCTGGGGCGCGCTGCTGTTTGGCGGGCGAGTCGTCGTCGTGCCCGACGCGGTGAGGCGCTCCCCGCCCGCCTTCCTGGAGCTGCTGTCCCAAGAAGGCGTGACGGTGCTCAACCAGACGCCCTCGGCCTTCTACCAACTGCTGGAAGCCGACGCGCAGCTGAAGCTGCCCTTGGCCCTGCGAAGCGTGGTGTTTGGCGGCGAGCGGCTGGACTTCCAGCGGCTGAAGCCCTGGTACGCGCGGCACGAAGCGCACGCGCCACGGCTGGTGAATATGTACGGCATCACCGAGACCACGGTGCATGTGACGCACCATCCGGTGAGCCCGCGTGACGTGGAGAAGAGCGCGAGCCTGATTGGCGTACCCATTGGAGACCTGCGCGCATACGTGCTGGACGCGCGGCTGGAGCCGGTGCCGCCGGGGGTGGCCGGGGAGCTGTACGTGGCCGGGGCCGGACTGGCGCGCGGGTACCTCAGGCGGCCAGAGCTGACCGCGGAGCGCTTCATCCCCAATCCCCACGCGCAAGCCGGCGAGCGGATGTACCGCACCGGAGATGCGGCGCGGAGGCTGGAGGACGGGAGCCTGGAGTACCTGGGGCGGCTGGACGAGCAGGTGAAGGTGCGCGGCTACCGCATCGAGCTGGGAGAGATTGAAGCGGCACTCTCCTCGGTGCCCGGCGTGCGGCAGGCGCTGGTGATGGCACGTGAGGACCGCCCCGGCGACAAGCGGCTGGTCGCCTACGCGGTCTGCGAGCCCGAGGCCCGCGACGCGGCGCAGCTGCGCGTGGCGCTGCAGGGGACGCTTCCGCACTACATGCTCCCCTCACACATCGTGCTGCTGGAGCGCCTGCCGCTCACGCCCAACGGGAAGATCGACCGCAAGGCGCTGCCGGCGCCCGACCTCGGGGGTGAGGAGCGCGTCTACGTCGCGCCGCGCACGCCCACCGAGGAGGCCGTGGCCGCCATCTGGTCGGACGTGCTCCAGGTCGCGCGCGTGGGCGCACAGGACAACTTCTTCGAGCTGGGTGGCCATTCGCTGCTGGCGACGCAGGTGGTGGTGCGGCTGCGCGACACCTTCGGCGTCGAGCTGCCGCTGCGCACGCTGTTCGAGACGCCGCACCTGGGTGCGCTCGGCGCGGCCCTGGACGCGGCCCGGCGCGAGGGCCAGGGGCTGAACGTGCCACCGCTCGCCGTGCAGCGCCGTCCCGCCCGCCTGCCGTTGTCCTATGCGCAGGAGCGACTGTGGCTGCTGGAGCAGATCGAGTCGCTGGGCGCCGCCTACAACATCACGGGCGCGGTGCGCTTCGTCGGCGCGCTGGACGGCCAGGCCTTCGAGCATGCACTGGCGGAGATCGTGCGGCGCCACGAGGCATTACGCACGCGCTTCGCGGCCGACGACGAGACCATCGAGCAGCTCGTCGATCCGCCCGGTCGCTTCGAGCTGGAGCGCATCGACCTGTCCGCGTTGCCGGCGGCGGCGCGCAAGGAAGAGGCTCGGCGCGCCATTCACGCGGCGACGGGCAGGCGCTTCGACCTCGCCAGGGGGGCGCTCTTCCATGCCGTGCTGCTGCGGCTGGCGCCGGAGGAGCACATCGTCGTGGTGGTGATGCACCACATCGTCAGCGACGGCTGGTCGCTGGGGGTGCTGATCCGCGAGTTGGGCGCGCTGTACACCGCATATGCCCGGGGCCTGGAGTCGCCGCTGCCGGAGCTGCCGGTGCAGTACGCCGACTACGCCTTGTGGCAGCGCGACTGGCTGCGGGACGAGGCGCTGGAAAAGCAGGTCGCCTACTGGAAGCAGCGGCTTGCGGGCGCGCCAGCCGCGCTGGAGCTGCCCCTGGACCATCCACGCCCGCCCGTGCAGAGCTTCCGGGGTGCGAGCGTGTCGTTCGCCCTGCCCAGGGCGCTGACCGGGCAGCTGCAGGCGATGGCACGCGCCCAGGGCGCCACGCTGTTCATGGTGCTGCTGGCCGGCTTCCAGCATCTGCTTTCCCGCTGGAGTGGACAGGAAGACATCGTCCTCGGCACGCCCGTGGCCGGCCGCACGGACCGGCGCACCGAAGGCCTCATCGGCTTCTTCGTCAACATGCTGGTGCTGCGCACCGACGTGTCCGGAAACCCCACGTTGCGCCAGCTGCTGGCTCGCGCCAGGGAGACCGCCCTGCAAGCCTACGCGCACCAGGACCTGCCCTTCGAGAAGCTGGTCGAGCAGCTCAACCCCGTGCGCGACCTCTCCCGCCCTCCCCTCTTCCAGGTGATGATCAACTCCTTCCTCACCGAGGATCCGCCGGGCTCCCTGAGCCTGCCGGGCCTGCGCACGGAGGTCCTGGACAGTGACGAGGTGAGCGCGCGGTTCGAGCTGATGCTGCGACTGCATGGGCATGACGACGAGGTCGTCTGCCAGTTCGAATACGCCACGGACCTCTTCGACCGCACGACCATCGAGCGATTCGGCACGCACTACGTCGCGCTGCTCGCGGCGGCGGTGGCCGAGCCAGACCAGACGTTGTCCGGCTTCTCGCTGTTGGGCGATGCGGAGCGGCACCAACTGCTGGTCGATTGGAACGCCACCGCGTCCGGGCCGGAAGCCGACTGTCTCCACCGGCAGGTGGCGCGACAGGCACGGCATGCCCCGGATGCCATCGCTCTGGCCTGGGATGACGAATCCATGGGCTACGGCGCGCTGGATGCGTGGTCGAACCGGATGGCCCGGTACCTGGGCGCGCTGGGCCTCGCACCCGAAAGCGTGGTGGGCCTGGTGATGCAGCGGTCGCCGGCCACGCTCGCGGCCTGCCTGGGCATCCTGAAGGCGGGCCTGGCCTGCCTGCCGCTGGACCCTGCCCATCCGCCCGAGCGACTGGGCGAACTGCTTGCCCAAGGCGCGGCGGCGCTCGTGCTCGGCACGGACGGCTACGCCGATGCGCTGGCGCGAGACGCCTGCCCCGCGCTGGACCTGACCGGGCTGGCGGAGCGCATCGCGGCCTCGCCGGACACGCCCGTGGACAGGGTGGCGCACCCTGGCCAGCTCGCGTGCCTGGCCGTCGCCTGGGATGCGTCCGCCGTGGCAAGCCTGCTGATGCTCACGCACCGCGGGCTGGCGAACCAGGTGGCCATGATGGCGCGGCACCACGGCGCCGCGGGCGCGCCACACCCAGTGGCCTTGGGCTTCGAGCCGTCCGTGCAGAGCCTGCTGCAGCCGCTCGCCTCCTGCGCAAGGCTGCTGCTCGCGCCGCGGGAGGAACCTGCGGAGGCAGCCGCGCCCGAGGACGTGAGCCTGTACGGCATGGCCAGGCTGCCGGCGGACGCGCAGGGCGCGCGGATCGGCTTGCCCGCGCCGGGGCTGCGCGCCTACGTCCTGGACCGGCGGCTGATGCCGCTACCGCCGGGCGTGTATGGCGAGCTGTACGTGAGCGGTGCCGAATGGGCGCGCGGCTACGCGGCACAGCCGGCCCCCACGGCACGAGACTTCCTGCCATCGCCCTTCGTGGAGGGCGAGCGGCTCTACCGCACGGGTGAGCTGGCGCGCCGGCGCGCCGACGGCGCTCTGGAGTTCCTGGAGCCGCCGCGACGGCTGCGCATCGCCGGTAGCTGGGTGGAGCTCCGCGAGATCGAAGCGGCGCTGCGGATGCATCCGCGTGTCGCGCATGCGGTGGTGGCCGCACACGCGGACGCGCAGGGCCAGCCACGACTGATCGCCTATGTGGTGGCGGATGCCGCCATGCCCGCCGATGCGGCGGACGCCGAATGGCGCGCCTCGCTCGCGCAGCGGTTGCCGCGGCACATGCTGCCGTCCGCGGTGGTGGTGATGAACGCGCTGCCGCGCACGCCGCGCGGCACCGTGGACTGGAAGGCCCTGCCAGCGCCGGGCGGCGGCGCGAAGTACGTGGCGCCGCGCACGCCCGAGGAGGAGAGCCTGGCCGCGATCTGGGCCGAGGTGCTGGGCGTGGAGCGAGTGGGCGCGCAGGACAACTTCTTCGACCTGGGCGGCCATTCGCTGCTGGCCACGCTGATGGTGGCGCGGCTGCGTGAGGCGTTCGGCGTCGACCTGCCATTGCGCACCCTGTTCGAGCTCCGCACGCTCGCGGCGCTGGCCGAGTACGTCGCCAACGTGCGCTGGTCCGTGCAGGGGGCGCCGCCGGGCGCCGCCGAGCAGGACGCGAACGGCGAGGAGGAAGGCATCATATGACCCCGTGGAGCAACGCAATGCCGGGAGGAAACCCATGAGCGATATCGCATCTGCCATCCCGCCGCTGTCGCGCCACGCCGCCGCGCGCGACTACCGCGGCCGCGGTCCGGAAGAGCGGTTGATCGAAAGGACCACGCTGCCCCAGGTGCTGGCGGGCGCACCGGCACACGGAGGACCGTCGCTCACCTGGTACGAGGCGGAACGGCGCGTGCTGCACTTCGACGCCGCCGAGCTGCTGCGCCAGGTCCGCGCGCTCGCTCACTGGTTCGCGCGTGGGCACGGCATCACGCGCGGCGACCGCGTCATCGTGCTGTCCGCCAACAGCCCGGAGGCCTTCGCCACGCACCTGGCGCTGATGTCACTGGGCGCGGTGACCGTGCCGGTGAGCAACACCGAATCGCCGCGCGTGCTGCAGCTCATCGCCGACAAGGTCACCCCTCGGCTCGTGGTCACCGGCCGCGAGGTGCCGGCGGAGCTGCTCGCGGCCAGGCCGGGCGGCATGGTGGCGCTGCCGGCCCTGCCGCTCGCGGCCGACGGCGACGCGGGCTTCGAGTGGCCGGCCCGCGACGTGATGCCCGACGACCCGGCGGTCATCCTCTTCACCTCCGGCACCACCTCCGCGCCCAAGGGCGTGTGCCTGAGCCACTACAACCTGCTGGTCAACGCGGAGGGCCTGGCGCGGGTCCATGAACTGGCGCGGCGCCGGGTGCACATGTGCGTGCTGCCGCTGTTCCACGCCAACGCGTTCGGCTTCTCCATGGTGGCCTCGCTCTACGCGGGCAGCCATGTCGTGCTCAGCGCCGGCCTGCCGGGCGCGGCGGTGTGGGACATCCTTCGAACGGAGCGAGTGGACGTCATCTCACTCGTGCCGGAGATCATCCGCGTGCTCTCGCGCATGCCGGTGCCG
The DNA here is from genome assembly GCF_003668935.1 of Corallococcus sp. AB032C. Taxonomy (NCBI): domain Bacteria; kingdom Pseudomonadati; phylum Myxococcota; class Myxococcia; order Myxococcales; family Myxococcaceae; genus Corallococcus; species Corallococcus sp. AB032C. The sequence goes on from NZ_RAWP01000005.1 coordinate 119,889, forward strand.
CGCGACACGCTGCCCGACCTCAAGTACGTGACCTCGGCCGCCGCGCCGCTGCCCAAGACGGTGGCGCGCGAGTTCGTCGACAGGACGGGCATCCCCATCCACCAGGGCTACGGCCTGAGCGAATGCGTGAACTTCGCCGCCACCATTCCCTGGGATGCCTCGGACGCCGACCTGGAGCGCTCCATGGGCCACTGGGCGGTGCCGAGCATCGGCCCGGCCCTGTTCGGCTGCGACATCGATATCCGCCGCGCGGACGGCTCGCCCGCCGGCGCCGAGGAGGAGGGTGAGATCGTGGTGACAGGCCACACCCTGATGCGCGGCTACTGGGATGCGGAGGACGCGACCGGAGCGGCCCTGGGCGAGGGCGCGCTGCGCACCGGAGACCTGGGCTTCTTCGCCCTGGTCGGCGGCGAGCGCTACATCTTCGTCACCGGCCGCAAGAAGGAGATCGTCATCCGCTACGGCGAGAACCTCTCGCCGCTGGCCATCGAGGCCGAACTGGAGGCGCTGCGCGCCGTCGGCCGCTTCGCCGTGACGGGTTTTCCCAACGAGGCGGCGGGCGAGGAGATCGGCCTGTACCTCGTGGTGCCCCGCACGCCTGACAACGAAAGAAGGGTGCTGGACGCGGTGAAGGCCTGCTCCGTCCGCTACCGGCCGCGCGTGGTCCTGTTCGGCGCCGACCCCATCCCGGCGACGCCGACCGGCAAGGTCAAGCGCGCAGTGCTGGCGCAGCGGTTCCAGTCCTACGCAAAGCGCAACTTTGGCAGCGAGCCCGTCGTGGGCCCCTGACACCCCAGGCCATCCCTCCTGATTCCAGCGCGGTCCGAAGCACCGTCCCCTTGCCTCAACCGGAGCAACACCTCATGCACTCCGTTCGCCAAGACAGTTTCATTCCCTTTCCGCTCGCGCACGGCCTGCTGGCGGACATGAAGGACGACACGTTCTCCACCCAGCTGTGGGCCTGGACACAAGACCGGCTGAAGCTGCCGGCCGGCGCCACGCACATCGGCTACGTCTACGACGGCACGGTGACGCTGGAGCATGCCGCCGGCGAGTTCAAACTGCGCGGCGGAATGTATTTCTCCGCGCCCGGCGAGGCCGTGGTGCACGGCAACGGCCGGGGCATTGCCATCTCCCGGCTGGGCTATGACGGCTTCTTCCAGCTTGGCGGTCCGGTGGAGGCGCGCGGGCGCCTCAAGTACATCGACGGCTGCACCGACTCGCTGCTGATTCCGCCGGTGATGATGGGCGACGCCTGCTTCAACCTGCTCTACTTCCCACCTGGCATCGATCAGACGCAGCACACGCATCCGTCGATGCGCGTGGGCATGGTGATTCGCGGGCACGGCGAATGCGTCACGCCCACGGAGATCATCCCGCTCATTCCGGGCCGGGTGTTCGTCATTCGCGCCGAAGGCCCGCACTCCTTCCGCACCACGGACTCCGAAATGTCCGTGGTCGCCTACCATCCGGACAGCGACTTCGGCCCCACGCACGAAGCGCACCCGATGATCAACCGCACCATGGTCAATGGCCTGTCAGCCCGTCTGATTGACGAGATCCGGACCAAATGACACACGCGGTCCCTGGGGCGGACATGAGCGCGGTTCAATCGTTGCTGGCCGCGCTGCGGCAGGACGGCGTGCGGCTGTGGCTGGAAGGTGGCGAGCTGCGCTACCAGGCGCCCAGGGGCGCGATGACACAGGAACGCCTCGCGCAGCTGCGCGCGCGGAAGGCGGAGCTGGTGGACTTCCTGCGGCAGGCGGCGGGTGCGCAGGCGGCCCCGCTGGTGGCCGCGAGGCCGAGGCCCGAACACCTGCCGCTGTCGTACGCGCAGGAGCGCCTGTGGCTGCTGGATCGCCTCGAGAACCTGGGCACGGCCTACCACATCGCCAGCGGACTGCGTCTGACGGGCCACTTCGACGACCGCGCCTTCGAGCGGGCGCTCGCGGAAATCGTGCGCCGGCACGAGGCCCTGCGCACGCGCTTCGCGGCCGGGCAGGACACGGTCGCGCAGGTGATCGATGCCCCCGGCGGTTTCGTGTCGCAACGGCAGGACCTGTCCTCACTGGAGGAGGCGGAACGAGGGCCGGCGGTCCTGGCACGTGCGGGCGCCTTCGTGAGCCAGCGCTTCGACCTGGCGCAAGGGCCCCTGTTCCGCGCGCTTCTGCTGCGGCTGGCGCCGGAGGAGCACATCGTCGTGGTGGTGATGCACCACATCGTCAGCGACGGCTGGTCGGTGGGGGTGTTGGTCCGAGAATTGGGCGCGCTGTACACCGCGTATGCCCATGGCCAGGAGTCGCCGCTGCCGGAGCTGCCGGTGCAGTACGCCGACTACGCCTTGTGGCAGCGCGATTGGCTGCGAGGCGAAGCGCTGGAAAAGCAGGTCACCTACTGGAAGCAGCGGCTCGCGGGCGCTCCCGCCGCGTTGGAGCTGCCCCTGGACCATCCGCGCCCACCGGTGCAGAGCTTCCGGGGTGCGAGCGTGTCGTTCACCCTGCCCAGGGTGCTGACCGGGCAACTGCAGGCGCTGGCGCGCGCGGAAGGCGCCACGCTGTTCATGCTGCTGCTGGCCGGCTTCCAGCATCTTCTTTCGCGCTGGAGTGGACAGGAGGACATCGTCCTCGGCACGCCCGTGGCCGGCCGCACGGACCGGCGCACCGAAGGCCTCATCGGCTTCTTCGTCAACATGCTGGTGCTGCGCACCGACGTGTCCGGAGACCCGACCTTGCGCCAGCTGCTGGCTCGCGCCAGGGAGACCGCCCTTCAGGCCTACGCGCACCAGGACCTGCCCTTCGAGAAGCTGGTCGAGCAGCTCAACCCCGTGCGCGACCTCTCCCGCCCTCCCCTCTTCCAGGTGCAGTTCGCGCTGCAGAACTATCCCGAGGAGGGCTTGCGGCTGCCGGGTTTGCAATTGGGCCGGCTGGAGGGCGGCGCTGTCGCGTCCCGTGCCTCCAAGCTGGACCTGTCGCTGTTCCTGATGGAAAGCGCGGGAGTCCTCGATGCCGTGATCGAGTACGCCAGCGACCTGTTCGAGGCCGGCACCATCGATCAGTTCGCCGGCCACTATCGCGCCCTGCTCGAAGCGGCGGCGGCCGAGCCGGACCGGCCGCTGGCGGACATCCCGCTGCTGAGCGAGGCGCAGCGGCGCCGCATCCTGTTCGATTGGAATGCCACCGCGCGCGACCCTCCGCGAGGCGGCACGCTGGCGCGGCTTTTCGAGGACCAGGTGAGGCGCACGCCCGAGCGCGTGGCGCTCGTCTTCGAAAACAGCCACCTGACGTATGCCCAGCTCGATGCGCGCGCCAACCAACTGGCCCGCGTGCTGCGCGCGCGCGGCGTCGGTCCGGACAGTCGGGTCGCGCTGTGCGTGGAACGCGGCATCGAGATGGTGGTGGGACTGCTCGGCATCCTCAAGGCCGGAGGCGCCTATGTGCCGCTGGACCCTGGCTACCCGGCGGAGCGGCTGGCTTTCATGCTGGCGGATTGCGGTGCGCGGCTGTTGCTGACGCAGGCGAGCCTGCGCGACGCATTGCCAGGGACAGCCATCCCCAGGCTCCTGCTGGATGCCGACTGGCCGCGCATCGAGGAAGAACCGGCCACGCCGGTAGCGTCCGGCGCCGACCCGCTGCACCTGGCCTATGTCATCTACACCTCCGGCTCCACGGGCCGGCCCAAGGGCGTGGGCATCCCGCACGCAGGCATCGTCAACCGCCTGCAATGGATGCAGGAGGCCTACGGGCTCGGCGCCGACGACCGCGTGCTGCAGAAAACGCCGTTCAGCTTCGACGTGTCCGTGTGGGAGTTCTTCTGGCCGCTGATGTACGGCGCGCGGCTGGTGATGGCGCGGCCCGGCGGCCACCAGGATGCGGCCTATCTGCGCGAGGTGATCGCGAACGAGGCGATCACCACCCTGCATTTCGTGCCGCCGATGCTGGAAGTGTTCCTGGGCCAGGCCCACGCCGCGCCATGCGCCAGCCTGCGCCGCGTGGTCTGCAGCGGCCAGGCCCTGCCCCGGGAGCTTCAGGAGCGCTTCTTCCAGATGATGCCGGGTGTGGAGTTGCACAACCTCTACGGCCCCACCGAGGCCTCGGTGGACGTGACCTCCTGGGCCTGCCGGCCTGGAGCGCCGCAGGCCCGCGTGCCCATCGGCTGGCCCATCGCCAACACGCAGCTGCACGTGCTGGACCGGCACCTGAACCCGGTGCCTCCGGGTGTGGCGGGCGAGCTCCACATCGCCGGCATCGGCCTGGCGCGCGGCTACGTCAACCGACCGGAGCTGACCAGCGAGCGCTTCATCCCCAACCCCTTCAGCGCGCCCGGCAGCCGCATGTACCGCACCGGGGACCTGGCGCGGTACCTGCCCGACGGCAACATTGACTACCTGGGACGCATCGACCACCAGGTGAAGGTGCGCGGCTTTCGCATCGAGCTGGGCGAGATCGAGGCCGCGCTGGCCACCTGGCCGGGCGTGCGTGACGCGGTGGTGCTGGCGCGCGAGGACACCCCCGGCGACCAGCGCCTGGTCGCCTACGTGCTGGCGCAGCCGGGAGCGCGTCCAGCGCCGGCGGAGTTGCGTGACGCGCTGGCGCGCCGCCTGCCGGAGTACATGGTGCCGGCGCATTACATGCTGCTGGAGGCCCTGCCCCTGAGCCCGAACGGCAAGGTGGACCGCAAGGCCCTGCCGGCGCCCGATACTGGCGCGGTGTCGCACCGTGCCTACGAGGCACCGCGCGGTGGGGTGGAGGAGAAGATCGCCGCCGTCTGGGCCCGGTTGCTGGGCATGGAGCGCATCGGCCGCGAGGACAACTTCTTCGCGCTGGGCGGCCATTCCCTGCTGGCGGTGCGCATGATCGACGCGCTACGCCGCGACGGGCTGGCGGTGGACGTGCACGGCATCTTCGCCTCGGCCACGCTCGCGCAACTGGCCGCGAGGGCGAACGCGGAAGGCAGCGGCGACGACGTTCCGCCGAACCGCATCACGCCGGGCAGCGAGGTCATCACGCCGCGGATGCTGCCGCTGGTGTCCCTGTCACAAGACGAGATCGACGCCATCGTGGCGCGCGTGCCGGGCGGGGCGGCCAACGTGCAGGACATCTATCCGCTGGCGCCGCTGCAGGAAGGCTTCCTGTTCCATCACCTGATGGCGCGGCAGGGGGATGCCTATCTGCAGCAGGCCATGCTGGCCTCCGCGAAGCGCGAGGAACTGGACCGCTTTCTTGCCGCGCTCCAGGAGGTCGTGGACCGGCAGGACATCCTGCGCACGGCCATGGTGTGGGAAGGCTTGCGCGAACCGGTGCAGGTGGTGTGGCGGCGCGCGCGCCTCGTCGTGGACGCGTTGGAGCTGTCGGGCGCCGCGGGCGACATCGCCGGACAATTGCGTGCGCGGCACGATCCGCGGCACTACCGGCTCGACATCCGGCAGGCGCCGCTTCTGCGCTGCGCGGTCGCCCACGATGCGGCGAACGGGCGCTGGCTGCTACAGGTGCTGTTCCACCACTTGATCGACGACGCCACCTCGCTGCGGCTGATGGTGGCGCAGGTCCAGCTCATCCTGGCGGGCCAGCGCGAGCGGCTGGCGGAGCCGGTGCCCTTTCGCAACTACGTGGCCCTTGCGCGGCGTGTGCCGCAGGCCGAACACGAGGCGTTCTTCAAGGCCATGCTGGGGGATGTGGAAGAGCCCACGGCGCCTTTCGGGCTCATCGACACGCAAGGCGAGGGTGTCGGCATCGCCGAAGCGCGGCTGATGCTGGAGCCGAGCCTGGCGCGGCGCGTGCGGCGGCAGGCCCGGCTTGCAAGCGTCAGCGCCGCCAGCCTGATGCACCTGGCCTGGGCCCAGGTGCTGGCGCGCGGCTCGGGGCGAAGCGCCGACGTGGTGTTCGGCACGGTGCTGTTCGGACGCATGCAGGGCGGCGCGGGCACCGGGCAGGCCCTTGGCCCTTTCATCAACACGTTGCCGATCCGCATCAGGCTGGGCAGCGAAGGCGTGCGCGAGAGCCTCCTGCTCGCGCACCGCGGTCTCACCCGGTTGCTGGAGCATGAGCACGCCTCGCTGGCGCTGGCACAGCGGTGCAGCGCACTGCCGGCGAGGACGCCCTTGTTCACGTCGCTCATGAACTACCGGCACAACGGGGTCCAGGACGCCGCGGGCCCGTCTGGAGAAGGCGGGCTTCAGGTCCAGGTGCTGGGAACCGAGGAGCGCAGCAACTATCCGTTGACCCTGGTGGTCGATGACCTCGGCGAAGACTTCGGCCTGACCGCGCAGGTGGCGGCAGGGGCGGTGCTGCCCCAGAGCCTCTGTGAGTCCATGCGGATGGCCATCCAGAGCCTGGTGGAATTGCTGGAGGCCCGCCCGGAAACGCCGGTCAGCCAGGTGGAGGTGCTGCCCGCGCGGGAACGCCAGCGGCTCTTGGTGGAGTGGAACGCCACCGCCACCGGGTACCCGCGCGCCTCCACCCTCCCCGAGGTCTTCTCCCAGGTGGTGGCACTCCACGCGGACAGGGTGGCCGTGGAGTTCGGTGACGTGAAGCTCACCTACCGGCAGCTCGACGCGCGCGCCAACCAGCTCGCGCATCACCTGCGCGGCCTGGGTGTGTCCACGGACTCGCGCGTGGCCATGGCGCTGGAGCGCTCGGTGGAGCTCATCGTCTCGCTGCTGGCCATCCTCAAGGCCGGCGGCGCCTACGTGCCGCTGGATACCGCCTACCCGCGTGAGCGGCTGGCGGCCATGGTGGAGGACTCGCGCCCGCGCGTGCTCATCACCACCCGCGCGCTGCTGGAGCACCTCCCCGCCGAGGGCCTGGACACCGTGCTCGTGGACGAGGTCTCCCTCCTGGGTGAGCCGGTGCACGCGCCCCCCCTGGCGGCCCTGCCCCAGAGCCTCGCGTACATCGACTTCACCTCGGGCAGCACGGGCCGCCCCAAGGGCGTGGGCACCCCGCAGGCCTCCGTGCTTCGCACCCTCTTCGGTGTCGACTACGCGCACCTGGGGCCCGACGAGACGTTCCTCCTCATCGCCCCCATCTCCTTCGACGCCTCCACCCTGGAGCTCTGGGGTCCGCTGCTGCATGGCGGCCGGCTCGTCGTCTTCCCGCCACACCCGCCCTCCGACGTGCAGGAGCTGGAGTCGGTGCTGATGAAGCACGGGGTGACGACGCTGCACTTGACGGCGGGCCTCTTCACCCAGGTGGTGGACAATCACCTCGGGGCCCTTCGCGGAGTGCGCCAACTGCTCACCGGCGGCGACGTCGTCTCCGCTCCGCACGTCAAGCGGGTGCTGGAGGAGCTGCGCATCCCCGTCACCGCCTGCTACGGCCCCACCGAGACCACCCTCTTCGCCTCCTGCCACCGCATGACGGACGTGGCCCACGCAGGCGCTTCCGTCCCCATTGGCCGGCCCATCGGCAATACCCAGGTGTACGTGCTGGACGCCGCTGTCCAGCCCGTGCCCGCCGGTGTCACCGGAGAGCTGTTCATCGGTGGCGATGGCGTGGCCCGTGGCTACGTGGAGCAGCCCGCCCTCACCGCCGAGCGATTCATTCCCGACCCCTTCAGCGCCGCTCCGGGCGCGCGCATGTACCGCACGGGAGACCTGGCCCGCTGGCGCGGGGACGGCGTGATGGAGTTCCTCGGCCGCGCCGACGCCCAGGTGAAGGTGCGCGGCTTCCGTATCGAGCTGACCGAAGTCGAGGCCTCGCTGCGTGCGCACGCGTCCGTGAAGGACGTGCGGGTGGTGGTGCGCGAGGACATGCCCGGTGACAAGCGCCTGGTCGCCTACGTGGTGTCCGGCACCTCCATGGCGGACACCGCCGCGCTGCGGGCTCACCTGCGGCAGCGCCTGCCCGAGTACATGGTCCCGGGGGCCTTCGTCGTGCTGCCCGCGCTGCCGCTGACGCCCACCGGCAAGGTGGACCGCAAGGCCCTGCCCGTACCGGATGCCGCGCGGCCCGCTGCTCCCACCCGAGAGGAGGAGCCACCGGCCAATCCCGTGGAGCAGCGGCTGGCGGAGCTGTGGTGTGACGTCCTGCGCGTGCGCACCGTGGGACGGCGGGGCGACTTCTTCGAGCTGGGAGGCCACTCGCTGCTGGCCATGCAACTGGTGGCGCGCATCCGTGCCGCCTTCGACGTGGAGCTCAGCGTGCGCACCCTCTTCGAGGCGCCCACCGTGGCCGCCCTCGCGGAGCGCCTCCAGGACACCCGCGCTGGCACCCGCCTGCCCGCGCTGGTGCGGGCGCGCCGGGAGGGTCCGCTGCCGCTGTCCTTCGCGCAGCAGCGCCTGTGGTTCCTCGACCGGCTGGAGCCGGGGAGCCCCTTCTACAACATGCCCACCGCGCTCTGGCTGGAGGGCACCCTGGACGTGGGCGCGCTGGAGCACGCGCTGACGGAGCTGGTGCGCCGCCACGAGGTGCTGCGCACCACCTTCCAGACGGAGGCCAGCGGTCCCGTCCAGGTCATCCATCCTCCCGCGCCGTTCCACCTGCCGTGGGTGGACCTGTCCGCGCTCCCCGGGGACACGCGCGAGGCCGAGGCCCGGCGTCTGGCCCACGAGGAGGCCCGGCGTCCCTTCGACCTGGAGCGGGGCCCGCTGCTGCGCGCCATGCTGCCGCGGCTCTCCGAGTCGCGGCACCTGCTGCTCCTCAACCTGCACCACATCGCCTCGGATGGCTGGTCCATGGGCGTGCTCGTGCGCGAGCTGGCGGCGCTCTACGCGGCCTTCCAGGAGGGCACACCGTCCCCGCTGCCCGAGCTGCCCGTGCAGTACGCGGACTACGCGGTGTGGCAGCGCGGCTGGCTGCGCGACGAGGCGCTGGAGGCGCAGCTGTCCTGGTGGCGCGAGCACCTCACCGGCGCGGCGCCCATGCTGGAGCTGCCCACCGACTTCCCACGGCCCGCGGTGGCGAGCCTGCGGGGCGCCATCCACCGGCGCGTGCTGCCGCGCGAGCTTGCCGGGGCACTCCAGGCGCTGTGCCGCCGCGAGGGCACCACCCTGTTCATGGCCCTGCTGGCGGGCTTCCAGGTGGTGCTGTCGCGCTACTCGGGCCAGGAGGACTTCGTCGTCGGCACCGACATCGCCAACCGCAACCGGGCGGAGACCGAGGGCCTCATCGGCTTCTTCATCAACCAGCTCGCCCTGCGCGCGCGGGTGGGCGGCAACCCGTCCTTCCGAGAGCTGCTGGGCCGCGTCCGGGAGGCCACGCTCGGCGCGTACGCGCACCAGGACCTTCCGTTCGAGGAGCTGGTCAAGGCGCTCAACCCCAAGCGCGACCAGGCAGGAGCCCCGCTGTTCCAGGTGAAGCTGGTGCTGCAGAACCAGCCCGCCACCGAGCTGACGGTGCCCGGCCTCACCCTGCGCGGTGAGTCCATGGACTCGGGCACCTCCCGCCTGGACCTCACCCTGAGCATTTCGGAGACGGCGCGGGGCCTGGAGTGTGGCTGCGAGTACCGGACAGACCTCTTCGAGGCGGCCACCATCGACCGGCTGGTGCGGCACCTGGGCACGGTGCTCCAGGCCGCGGTGGCTTCGCCCGGGGCCGCGCTCTCCGAGCTGCACCTCATGGACGAGGCTGAGCAGCGCCAGGTGCTGGTCGACTGGAACGCCACCTCGCGCGACTTCCCGCGTGAGACCTGCGCGCACCAGCTCTTCGAGGCCCAGGTGGCTCGCACCCCGCACGCCACCGCCGTGCGCTTCGAGGGCACGGCGCTCACCTACGCGCAGCTCGACACCCGTGCCAACCAGATTGCGCACCACCTCCGCGCGCTGGGCGTGCGGCCCGACGTCCCCGTGGCGCTCTGCGTGGAGCGCTCGCTGGAGACGGTGGTGGCCATCCTCGGCATCCTCAAGGCCGGCGGCGCCTGGGTGCCCCTGGACGCGAGCTACCCCGTGGAGCGGCTGACGTACATGCTGCGCGACTGCGCCGCCCCGGTGCTCGTCACCACCGAGGCCCTCGCGGATGAGCTGCCCTCCGGCGGCGAGCAACTCGTGCTGCTGGACGTGGATGCGCCCCTCATCGATGCACGGCCGGGCACGGCGCCCAAGAACCTCACCCACGCCAGCAACCTGGCCTACGTCATCTACACGTCGGGCAGCACGGGCCGGCCCAAGGGCACGCTGTTGCAGCACCGGGGGCTGTGCAACACGGCGCTCAACGCCGTGCGCGCGCAAGGCTTGCACTCCGGCAACCGCGTCCTCCAGTACGCCGCCTTCGGCTTCGATGCGTCGGTGTTCGAAATCTTCGGCGCGCTGCTGGCCGGAGCCACGCTGGTGCTCGCGCCGCGCGAGCGGCTCATGCCCGGTGCGCCCCTGCAAGAGCTGCTGCGGGAAGAGGCCCTCACCGCCGTCACCCTGACGCCCTCGGTGCTGGCACAGCTGACGCCGGAGGACTTCCCCGCCCTGGAGACGCTTGTCTCCGCGGGCGAGGCCTGCACGCCGGAGCTGGTGGCGCGCTGGGGCCCCCGAGTGCGGATGCTCAACGCCTACGGCCCCACGGAGGTCACCGTGTGCGCCACCGTCTCGGAGCCGCTGCGGCCCGGGGAGCGGCTCACCATCGGCCGGCCGTGGGCCAACGTGCGAGCGTATGTGTTGGACACGGCGCTGCGGCCGGTGCCTCCCGGAGTCCCTGGCGAGCTGTGCGTGGGCGGCGTGGGCGTGGCCCGGGGATACCTGGGCCAGCCGGAGCTGACGGCGGAGCGGTTCGCTCCCGACCCGTTCAGCTCCGAGCCCGGCGCCCGCCTCTACCGCACCGGGGACCGGGCGCGGTGGCTGGCGGACGGCACGATTGAGTACCTCGGCCGCCTGGATGCGCAGGTGAAGCTGCGCGGCTTCCGGATTGAGTTGGGCGAGGTCGAGTCCGCGCTCCTCCAGCACCCATCGGTGCGCGAGGCCGTGGCCACCGTGCGCGAGGACGCGCCCGGGGACAAGCGACTGGTGGCCTATGTGGTGGCCGGAGAGGGCGACACGCTGGACGTGGCCGCGCTGAGCCAGACCCTCAAGCAGCGACTGCCCGGGCACATGGTGCCCGCGGCCATCGCCGTGCTCCCCGGCCTGCCGCTGACGCCCAACGGCAAGGTGGACCGCAAGGCCCTGCCCGCACCGCAGCGGGCTGAAGTGCCGGCCGCGGCCCTGCTGGCGCCCCGAAACGCACGGGAGCTGCAGCTGGTGCGGCTGTGGGAGTCGGTGCTGGGCGTGCAGCCGGTGGGCGTGCGCGGCAACTTCTTCGAGCTGGGAGGCCACTCGCTGCTGGCCGTGCGGCTGATGGCCGCGGTGCGGGAAGCGACGGGCCGCGACCTGCCGCTGGCCGCGCTCTTCCAGGCGCCCACGGTGGAGCAGTTCGCCGCGCTGCTGCACCGGGAGGATCCGGGGGCCTTCTCGCCCCTGGTGCCCTTCGGGGAGCCAGCCACCGGTGACGACAGGCCCTTCTTCTGCGTGCACCCGGTGGGAGGCAACGTGCTGTGCTACGCCGAGCTGGCCCGGCTGCTGGGGCCGCGACAGCCCTTCTACGGGCTGCAGGCGCGAGGCATGGATGACAGCAGCCAGCCATTGGACACCATCGAAGAGATGGCCTCCGATTATGTGGAGGCCATCCGTGCGGTGCAGCCGTCCGGGCCCTACTCCCTTGGGGGCTGGTCCATGGGTGGCGTCATCGCCTACGAGATGGCTCGACAGCTGCGCGAGCGCGGCGAGCAGGTGGCCCTGCTGGCACTCATCGACGCCTACGTCCCGACGGCAACGGTGGCGAAGGAGCCAGAGCCGGACCGGGCGCGGTTGGCGGCGATGTTCGCGAGGGACCTGCTGGGGACGTCCCTGGCTGAGCTGAGCGTGGACCTGACGCCGCTGGCAGGCCTGGAGCCGGAGGCGATGCTGGAGCGGCTGCTGGAGCTGGCGGCGGGCGCCGGCATCCTGCCTCCAGGGAGGAGCTCCGAGCACGTGAGGGCGCTATTCCGGGTCTTCGAGGGCAACCTGCGCGCATCGAGGCGCTACACGGCGCCAACCAGCGAAGGCCGGACGGTGCTCTTCAAGGCCACGGACAGCGCGGAGGGGTTGCCCGAGGACGGCGGCTGGACGGACCTGGTGGGTGACACCCTCGAACGGCACCCGCTGGCCGGCGACCATTACAGCCTGCTGCGGGCTCCGGCGGTGCGCGAACTGGCGGGGTGGCTCCGCGAGGCGCTGAAGGCCTCGCGATAGACAGCCTCCAGACCATGGCCGGTTGGAAGTGCACGAGCCGGGGATCGAACCCGGACGACCCTTGCGAGTCAGCGGATTTTAAGTCCGCTGCGTCTGCCAGTTCCGCCACTCGTGCGATGGAAGGAAAGATAGCAGACCCCGCCGCTCAAGCGAGGCGCCTGCGCAGGCCACCATCATCCTTGGGCCGCCAAGTACGGCCGCCCGGCAGCCATGCTCGAACCGGCTCCGCGTCGCGCCGCCCACGGTAAGGTGCGCGCCGTGCGGCAGCGGACGCTCATCATCGACAACCATGACTCGTTCACGTTCAACCTCTTCCAATTGCTGGCGGAGGTCGGAGGGACGGAGCCCATCGTCGTGCGCAACGACGAACGGCCGTGGCGGGAGCTGCGCGAGCTCGTGTTCGACAACATCGTCATCTCCCCGGGCCCCGGGCGTCCCGACCACCCGGCGGACTTCGGCGTCTGCCGGGATGCGCTCCTCGAAGCGGACGTCCCCATCCTCGGCGTATGCCTGGGTCATCAGGGCCTGGGCCACGCCCATGGTGCACGGATCCAGCACGCACCGGAGGTCATGCACGGACGGCTGAGCCCGGTGCGCCACACGGGGACGGACCTCTTCCAGGGCCTTCCGCAGGACTTCCAGGTGGTGCGCTACCACTCGCTCTGCCTCGCCCGGCCACTGCCCGAGGACCTGGTGGAGACCGCCTGGGCCCCCGACGGCGTCCTCATGGCCCTGCGCCACGCCGCCCTCCCCCGCTGGGGCGTCCAGTTCCATCCGGAGTCCATCGCCACCTCCCACGGCCGCCAGCTCCTCGCCAACTTCGTCCGCCTGAGCCACGAACACCGCGCCCCCCGTCCCAGTCGCCGCCCCGAAGCGCCCCAGGAGAGCCCACCGCTCCCTCCGCCGGAAACCTTCCGGGTCCATCACCGGAAGCTGCGGCTCGATGCCGACCCGGAGCAGGCCTTCGTCACGCTCTTCGGAGGCAAGAACCCCGCCTTCTGGTTGGACAGCAGCCGCGTCGAAGCCGGCCTGTCACGCTTCTCCTTCATGGGGGACGCGACCGGCCCACACAGCGCCGTCATCCACTACCAGGTGGACCCACGCCGACTCACCGTGCGCCGGAGCCAGGGAACAGAGGAGCACGCCGCCGAGCTGTTCGACTTCCTCCAGCAGGAGCTGACGCGGCTGCGAGTGGCCCCGTCCGGGCTGCCCTTCGACTTCCAGGGCGGTTTCGTGGGCTCCCTCGGCTACGAGCTGAAGCACGACCGCGGCGCGAGCACCCCGCATGCCTCACCGGATCCAGACGCCAGCCTCATCCTGGCGGACCGGCTGCTGGCCTGGGACCACCTCGAACGCACGGTGTACCTCGTCGCGCTCGCCCCCGAACACGAGGCGGCCGAGGTCCAGGCCTGGTTCGACGTCACGGAATCCAGCCTGCGCGCCCTGCCCCCTCTGGCGCCCCTCGAGCCCCGTTCCGGAGCCCCCTTCCCAGTCCGCCTCGCCAGGGACCGCGAGACCTACCTGGCCGACATCCAGCACTGCCTGGAACAGCTCCACGAAGGCGAGACCTACGAGGTCTGCCTCACCAACAAGCTCCTCGCCCGGACGCACGTCGAGCCCCTGGACCTTTACCGGAGCCTGCGCCGGCTGAACCCCGCCCCCTACGCCGCGTACCTCCGCATGGGAGCACTGGGCATCGCCTGCTCCTCCCCCGAACGCTTCCTGCGAGTGGGCGCCGACCGCTGGGTCGAGTCGAAGCCCATCAAGGGCACCCTGCGCCGCGGCTCCACTCCGGACGAGGACGAACGGCTGCGCCAACAGCTGGGCTCCCAGGAGAAGGACCGGGCGGAGAACCTGATGATCGTGGACCTCGTGCGCAACGACCTGGGGCGCGTGTGCGAGGTGGGCTCGGTCCACGTCCCCCGGCTCATGCACGTGGAGTCGTATGCCACGGTGCACCAACTGGTGAGCACCATCCGGGGCCACCTGCGCCCGGGGCTCACCGCCGTGGACGCGGTGCGCGCGGCCTTCCCGGGAGGCTCCATGACAGGGGCCCCCAAGGAGCGCACGATGGAGCTCATCGACCGCCTGGAGGGGGAGGCCCGGGGGGTGTACTCGGGCGCCATCGGGTACCTCTCCCCCACCGGCGCGGCGGACCTGAACATCGTCATCCGCACGGCGGTGGTCCGCCCCGGCGAGGTGAGCATCGGCGCGGGCGGCGCCATCGTGGCCCTCTCGGACCCGGCGGCCGAACTGGAGGAGATGCTCCTCAAGTCGCGCGTGGTGCTGAAGGCGCTGTGCACGGCGCTCGGGCGCCCGGACGGACTGCCCGAGCCCGATGGGGATCCACAAGCCGCCTCCGGGGCCTGGACGGCGGCGGATTGAGCCCGGAGGGGGGTGGGAGGCCTCCCAGGATGGTGGGGAAAGCCCCTCGATTCCTCCACTGCTGGACGGCCGGGGCTTCCGTGACCGTCGCATCCGGCGGGACGCTGTTATAAAGCGCCCCCCATGCTTGAGACCGTCACCAAGGGCTTCCGGGCCGCCAAGAACCGCCTCGCCGGCAAGAGCGAACTCACCCCCGAGCTGGTGGACGAGTCGCTGCGAGACATCCGCGTCTCCCTGCTGGAGGCCGACGTCGCCTTCGACGTGGTGAAGAAGTTCGTCGCCCGCGTCCGCGAGAAGGCCGTGGGCGAGGTGGTGCAGACGTCCGTCACGGATGCGGGGGGCCAGAAGCGCAAGGTCAGCGCGATGGACCACTTCATCAAGATCTGCCACGACGAGCTGGAGGCCCTGATGGGCCCGGTGGACACGAGCCTCCACCTGAAGCCCAAGGGCCAGCTGTCCGGCATCATGATGGTGGGCCTCCAGGGCTCCGGTAAGACGACGACCACGGGCAAGCTCGCCAGCCGGCTGCTCGCGGAGGGGCGCAAGCCCCTGCTGGTCGCCGCGGACATCTACCGCCCGGCCGCCGTGGATCAGCTCAAGGTCCTGGGCGAGCGGCTGAAGGTCCCCGTCTACCACGAGCCCGGCGTGCAGCCGCCCGAGCTGGCGAAGCGGGGCTACGCGGCCGCGCGCGAGCAGAAGTGCGACGTGGTGCTCATCGACACGGCGGGCCGGCTCGCCATCGACGAGACGCTGATGACGGAGCTGGAGTCCATCAAGTCCAACGTGCAGCCGGACACCATCCTGCTGGTGTGCGACGCGATGATTGGCCAGGACGCGGTGCGCACGGCGGCCGAGTTCGACCGGCGCCTGACGCTGGACGGCTTCATCCTGACGAAGCTGGACGGTGACGCGCGCGGCGGCGCGGCGCTGTCCATCAAGGAAGTAACGGGCAAGCCCATCAAGTTCCTCGGCATGGGCGAGTCGATGGACAAGCTGGAGGAGTTCCGTCCGGAGGGCCTCGCGGGCCGCATCCTGGGCTTCGGCGACATCGTCGGCCTGATGAAGGACTTCGAGAAGGTCGTCGACGAGAAGAAGGCCGAGGACGACGCGCGCAAGCTGCTCTCCGGCCAGTTCTCGATGAAGGACTTCGTCGAGCAGATCCGCATGGTCCGCAAGATGGGCCCGCTGAAGGACCTGCTGGAGAAGTTCCCCCTCTTCGGCGACCTCACCGAGCACCTGAACCCGGACGAGAAGGAGCTCACGAAGATCGAGGCGATGTACGACTCGATGACGCAGAAGGAGCGCCTGCGTCCGGACATCATCAACGGCAGCCGCATCAACCGCATCTCCAAGGGCAGTGGCCGCAAGCCGGAGGAGGTGCGTGAGCTGCTGCAGAAGTTCGGGATGATGCAGCAGGTGATGGGAACCATCGGCCAGAACCCGGGCCTCCTGGGCCGCATCCCCGGCTTCAAGCAGCTGGGGCAGCTGGGCCAGATGAAGAACATGGACCTGGGCAGCATGTTCGGGAAGGACCCGAAGGCGCTGGAGAAGGCCATGTCGGCGATGGGCGGAGGCATGGGTGGCATGCCCATGCAGTTGCCGCAGATCGCCCCGGGCTACACGCCGCCCATGGGACAGGCCGCGATGGCCAAGGCCCGCCTGATGGGCTACGCGCCCCCGGCCGCGAGCAAGCCGGACGACCGCGACGCCATCAAGGAGCGGCGCAAGAAGGAGAAGGAGAACAAGAAGAAGAACCGCAAGAAGAAGTAGTCCGCGGCCTTCTGGAGTCCCTCCCCTGCCCGCGCGTCCCCCACCGAAAACCGGGGGCGGCGGGCAGGCGTGTTTCCGGCGCCTCCGACTCCGGACGCCTGTCCTGTTCCCCGGACGGGCATGGCAGTGTTCTCGCTCGGGACCGACCGGTCCTGACCTTGCAGAACGCGCCCCCATGCCCAATCCCCGAGTACCTCACCCTCGCAATCTGCTGCTGCTCCTCCTCGCGCTTCTCTCGGCCTGCATGGAGATTCCCCCCCTTGAGGACCCCATACCGAACACGAACTCGGATGCAGGGACGCTCCAGGATGGGGGAACTACCCATCAGCAAGCCCCCCGGCTACTGACCACCATGCCAGCAAATGGGAGTACCCGGGTTCCCATTGATTCAACGCTCGGGCTCACCTTCTCCAAGTCGATGCAGCCAACTTCGTTGCAGGTTTCCTTTTCTCCGCCTGCAACACCGGGAACCATGGCCTGGGCAGAAAACCATACGCAGGTCACATTCCAGATGCAGTCCCCTTTCTCTGGGGACACGAAGTACACGGTGACAGTTCAGGGAACGGATCAGGCCGGGAATGCACTTGATGGTGCCAACGCCTTCGACTTCACTACCGCAGGCTCCCAGCCGGACACAGTCGCACCATCGGTTCTTTCGACAACTCCAGCCAGTGGTGCCATCGGGCTTGAGCGAAAACCCACCATCAAGGTGACCTTCTCGGAGCCCATGAACAGGGCATCAACCGAGGCTGCCATTTCCTTCACAACCCCTGCCGGCTTCACGCCAGGAGGGTTTTCCTGGAACGCCTCCAGTACGGAAGTGAGCTTCACCTCCACCGGCGAGTTTGCCCATGGCACCAGCGTCGCATGGCGCATCGCCAATTCAGCGCAGGACGCAGCAGGCAACACGCTTCTCGCAGAGGCAACAAAGAACTTCAGGACAATTCGCATCTACACAGCCATCATCGATTGCGACCCCGAAACCAGCGGTTCACTGGGCGCTCCAAGCTACTTCCGGCAAACGTTCTTCTACAACGTCGCATGGGTGGGAGACGACAGCGGAGCCAATATCGAGAGGCTCTTCCTCGGGTTCCAACTCAACAGTCTTCCCGAGAATCTGACCCGGCTGGTTTCCTCCCGACTGAAGTGGCCCGTCAGCATGATCATCGGGGATCCCTTCTCGAAGTTTGGTGCTCTTCTGCTCGAACCAGTCGATGTTGGAGACAGCATCGAACTGTCGGTCACCCCCGCGAATCCAGAGACGGTGGCTGACTACCAAGCGCCCGCGCTCTCTTCTGCGGTCGCCGTCTCCCTATCCGATAAGCCACTGAGAGGTGAGTTCGACGTCACATCATGGACCGCCCAGGATTGGGGAAACCGCAACCTTCGCAACAAGAGGACCCAGTACCGGCTGCGGTTCGAAGCACCCAACAATTCAGACCAGGTCAAGGATCAGGTCTACTCAGACTCAATAGACAACCCAACTCTGGCAACACTATGGGTTACCTACGAATATCCGTAACTGGAGCCGCAGGCTCAAAATGTCGCAACAGCGCCCATCGGACGCGGGGCACTCGCCAGCGATGCGCCGCCAGGGGCCCGTGTTGGTACTCATCCCTGACGCTTGGGCACGGCCAATCCGCAGCTCAGGCGGTTGAGCACACGGCGGTTCTGCCGGCGATTGTAGCTCTCATGCGCGTTGTCACCGAATTCAGCGCAACGTGCTGTCTCCTTTAGCTATGCCCCCATGTTGGCCCCACCTGACATCACCCTGGAAGCAATCACAAGTTCCGGAAGCCCAATGACCAACAAACGAATGACTCCGACAAGCGTCTTCGCAGTAGCCCTTGCACTCTCCGCCTGCAGCCCCGATCCCTACACAGACGAGACAACAAGCAAAACAGACGAAGGCTCTCAGACAGCGGCGCTTGAGAGGCTGTGTCACAAGAACGCCTACCAGCCAGGAGGATGCACCTATGGCGACTACTGTCAGACTGATTCCGGCTACTGCGCAGCGGCCCCAGTCCCGACTTGCAACAACTTCATAATCCACGGAAGCAACTGGGACGCCAGCACGTCGACTGGGCCGGTAATTCATGAGGCGGTGGCGTTGAAATTCGAGCCTGACTTCACATTCTGCGGTACCACTGCACCGATTCGGGCAGTCTTCCGACTCAAGGCGTATGCGCCAGCGGCTGACCTTCCGACCACAATCGCCGGATTCTACAATCGTTTCTATTGCGTCAATTCATCGGGAACCGCGATCAACGCGACGGCCATCCAGAACATCACCACAACCAACAACAATAGAAACATCACATTTGACGTGAACCTTTGCCTCCCCAGCGGGACGACGAGTTATACCGCTGGATACTTCTTCACTGGGGGTAGCGAGATTTGCGTCACTGCTTCATGAAGGGTGAGTGAAGCGGGACGGATAAACCAACGCTTCGCAGGTGACGGGTTCAGCAATGCGCTGCAAGCTTGCGGCCGAAGCCTTCACCTGCCACACGTCAGCCTTGACGCTTGGGCACAACCAGTCCGCGGCTCAGGCGGTTGAGCACACGGCGCTTCTGCCGGCGCTTGTAGCTCTCATGAGCGTTGTCACCGAGCTCATTGCGACGTGCCGTCTCCTCATCCGCCATTTGAAACTCGACGAGCGCGAAGGTGACCCGCCCCTTTCGGGGGCGCGTGTCACTTTCGGGCGGAGGCAGGTAGGGGTCCATCCGAAGGGGAAGGTCCACGACGAAGTTGAGGACCCGGTAGGAATCCCCAGAGAAGGTGTTCCCCGTCCGGTCCTCGCGGTCCTCGAAGTCCCGGTCCAGGTGGAGCTGCGGGATGAACTGCTCGAAGTGAGGGTTCTCCTCCAGGAGCCCCTTGAACGGCAGAAGCGAGTTCTCCGTCTGCCCCGGGACGACGAAGTTGAAGGGGAACAGACGCTGCGTCAGGAAGTAGAGGACCGGCAACAGGTCCTCCCGCTTGCGGGTGATGACGCGAAACCGCGTGCGGTCATAGACCTGCGCCGCAACGGTCTCCTTCTTCGCGATCAGCTTCGTGACCAGCGAGTCCCGCGTCTTGATGGAGTGGGCGAACTCCACGATGGGCAAGCCCATCTCCTTCATCTCACGAGCAACGCCCAGCACCTTCTCCGTGACCATCTCCCCCAGTTCAGCCTCGGAGGCGGCCAGCCGGAAGAGAAGGTCACGCCCTTCGATGTGCTGGATGACGTGCATCACCTTCAGAACGATGCAGGCGATCCGCCGGTAGCGAGCAAGGCCCTTCGCCCCCGAGGCAAAGAGGAAGAGGTCATGGAGCTCTTCCGGCTGGGCCACCGCGTCCGCGACCCGGTAGTCGAAGGTCTTGCGCAGGTACTCCACGGCATCGGCGAGCACCGTCCGGCCCCAGGCATCGTCATAGGGCCGTGACACGTCCAGTTGGCAGAGGCGCAGGAACCGGTCCACCTCATCCCGCGTCTGGAAGTGCATGCGCCGCCAGTCGATGACCGAGCCACCCCTCAGGATGAGCCGGATGCGCTCAAGTTCACGCAGTCCCATCTGCGACACCGCGCGGACAGGGACAGCGGAGAGGACTGGAACGAGAGAGGGGGCCTTCACAGCGTTGTTCCTATCTGGCTGGAGCCCCAAGGGAAAGCCCCGCAATGCGAAGGGCCCCGGCCTGGAAAGCAGGCTGGGGCCCTCCTGACCACGTCCGCCTGGCTACTTGGCGGCGACTTCCTTGCCCTTCACGAAGTGGCTCTCGCGGACGACCTTGCCGTCCTCGCTCAGTTCCTGCACCACGCCGTCCTTCAGGCCGTGCTGGTAATGCTCGATGAAGTGGGGCTTGCCGCTCGCGAAGGAGAGCGTCCGGGTGCCGTGGTAGTTGCTCTCGACGAACTCAATCTTGTCGTACTCGTTGCCAGCCTCGTCGAAGAAGAACCAGGTCCCCGTCTTGTGGCCGTTCAAGTACTGGCCCACCGCCGCCTTCTTTCCATTCGTGTGGAACGAGCGGTAGGGGCCGTGCGCAACCAGGTTTCCACCGGCCAGTTCAGGCTTACGGCAGAACAACCCGTCCGCCTTGGAGCCGGCCTGCTTGGTTCCTCCCGGACACGCCAGCTGCGTCGTGGTGTCTCCCGCGAAAGCCACGGGAGCTGCGAGAGCCAGGCCCAGGGTG
The DNA here is from genome assembly GCF_003668935.1 of Corallococcus sp. AB032C. Lineage (NCBI taxonomy): Bacteria > Pseudomonadati > Myxococcota > Myxococcia > Myxococcales > Myxococcaceae > Corallococcus > Corallococcus sp. AB032C. Next base: position 140,398 of record NZ_RAWP01000005.1, read on the forward strand.
AACATCCGCATCAGCTTCTTGGACTGCATGGAGTCTCCTTTTGAAGTCGCCGGAACGCCCCAGCGCGCACCAGACAGGACGGAGAAAAACCGACTGAAATTCATGGGACATCCTCGCGCCTTGAAGCCCCCATCCAACCCCTGGATGTCCTGACCGCGGAACAAACGAAGAGCCCCGCCCCGTGATTCCTGGGCGAGGCTCCAATGACTTCGGTGGATTGCGGCCCCTGGATACGTCAGGGGCCCGTCATCCAGCAGGCCTTAGTAGTTGGCCTGGTGGCAGGCGAAGTTGCCACCCGTGAAGTAGTAGCCCAGGGACGTCGTGTTGGACGACGGCAGCACGCAGATGTTGGCGACGATGTCCGCGCGGTTCCCAGAAACCGTGTAGTTGCCCGTGGAGGAGCTGATGGACGGAGCCTGGGTGTTCCCGTTCACGAGGACGTAGAGGAACCCGTTCAGGCCGGCGGACGTCGCGGGCCAGGCCGTGTCGGAGTACGCGGAGATGGTGATCTTCACGCGCTTGGTCGAGGTGTTGCCGCAGAAGGCAGTGTCCGTGGTGGCGGTGCCGGTCGCGACCTTGAAGATGATCGGGCCCGTGGTGCCCAGCGCGGCCTTGTTGCCGAAGCTCTGGTAGTTCTCGCAGGTCGGGGCCGGGGGCGCCGAGCAGGTGCCGCTGTAGCAGGCCGAGCCGTACGCGCAGGTCGCCTTGCCCTCACCGGTGCAGGTCGTCGCGGCAGGGCTGCACACGCCCGTGGTGGTGTTGCAGGTGTTGCCGGCGCCGCAGTCAGCGTCCTTGGTGCAGCCCTCGGGGGTGGAGCCGGGCTCCTCGCAGCGCTTGGACACGGTGCCGCAGACCAGGTCCGTGGTGTCGCCCGAGTTGCACAGCTGGTTGGTCTGGCACTGGCAGACCTTCTGCGTGTTCGACGAACCGGCCAGCACGGCGCAGTTCTTCTCGGAGTCGGCGCAGTCCGAGCCGCTCTCGCAGGTGTCCATGCACACGCCGGCGGCCGTGTTGCAGAAATTGGAGGAGCAGTCGGTGTCCGACGTACAGGACTCGACCGTCGTCGCGTCATCGCCACAGGCCGTCAGGGCCAGGCTCATCGAGCTCAAAGCGGCGAGCATCACCATCATCTTGCGCAGCTGCATTCGGAACATCCTCCTGGATGGGTTACGTCGCCCGGCGTCTCCGGCCACCTGACTCCAGACACCGGGCTTGAAGTCGAGCGGGCTTTAGTCCTCTCGCTCCAGACGTGTCAACGAGTGTCGACCGACCTTCCTACGCCTTCCACCCTGGGAAATTCACTGTTCACGAAAGCGCACAGTCCAGACGCACGTCACAGCGACATCGCCGTCATACGTGACGGCGATGTCGCTGCTGGATTTCAGAACGTGAACGGGAAGTCGATGGGCTCGCCCTGCTTCTGGTGCTTCGGGAACGACCAGCTCTTGATGAGGCCCGTGATGCACGTGGCCATGTAGCTCGTGCGGAACTCGTCCGTGCGGCACGACACCGCGGTCGTCTTGCCGCTCGTCTGGACCGTCCAGCGCATCACCAGCTTGCCGCTGAGCGAAGGGTCCTTCTGCTTCTGCTCGTTCACGCACTTCACGATGGCCGGCTTGTTGTTCAGCACCACCTGCATGATGTCCGACTGCTGCAGGCGATCCAGCGTGCCGCCTCCCGGCTCGGGAGGGATGTACGCCGTCGCCGTCGGCTTGCTCGCGGGCTTCGCGGTCGTCGTCTTCTTCGTGCCGAACAGCTCGTCGAAGTCGTCATCCCCGCCACCGGAGTTCGACGACGAAGACGAAGACGAAGACGCCGCGGAAGGCTTCGACACGGTGATCGCATCGCCGTCGTCGTCGTTGTCATCCCGCGAGGAGCCTCGGCTTCCGTTGGAGCCCGACTTGCGATGGTTGCGCGAATCCACGCGCGCCACCGCCGTCCCCATGTTGGGCGTCGCGGAGGCAGGCTTCACCTCCGCCGCGGGAGGAGGCGTCGGCGTGGCGGCCGGAACCGTGGCCACGGCGGCGGGCGGCGGTGCCACCGCCGCGGGCGGAGTGCCAGCGGCAGCAGGTGTCCCCGCGGCAGCGGTCGCCGCGGTGCCTTCAGCAGGCGGGGTCGGCGTCGCCGCGGGCTGCACGGCAGCCGGAGGAGGCGTCTGCACCGCCGCGGGAGGCGGCGGCATGGGCGGCATCTCCGCCTTGGGAGTCGGCGCGGCCGCGACCTGGACCGGCTGCTCCGTGGGACGCTCGGACGAATTGCCGCGCGCGACGAAGACGACCGCGGCGCCCGCCATCACCAGCACGCCCGCCGTCACCGCGACCATCATCCCCGTGCGGCCCTTGCCGCCCGCCGGTGCCGCCGCGGGCGGCGGATAGGCCGCCGGATAGCCGGGAGGCGGATAGCCCTGCGGCTGCTGCCCGTACGGCATCTGAGGCTGCTGCGGCGCGTAGCCCTGCGGCTGCGGCGCGTACTGCTGCTGCACCGGCTGCTGCGGCGCGTAGCCCTGCGGCTGCGGCGGCGCGTAGGCCTGGGGCGCGGCCATTCCCGGCGCGGCGGCCATCATGGCCCCGGGCATCGACGGAGAGGACACCGGCTCCGGCGGCGGCATGGGCACATCCAGGAGGCGCGACTGTGACAACGGCTCGCGCTCCAGCGACGGCGCCGGACGCGGCGGCGGCTTGCTGAGGGCGTCGTTCTCCTCCTTCACCAGCGAGGCCAGCACGCTCGCGGCCGAAGGCTTCCAGCCCACCGGCTCCTCGGCGACGGCCGAGTTGCCACCCGCACCCGGACGCGAGGCGCCCGCGCTGAAGGCGGACTCCACCGGGCCGGCGGGAAGCGTGGGCGACGACGTGGACACCGGCGCGGGCGCGACGATGACCGGCTTGGCCGGACGCGGCGCCAGCACCGACGCCAGCTCCGCCGTCTCCGACAGGGGAATCCAGTCGCTGAAGCCCGAGCGCCAGCAGAGGTTGTCCGGGCCCACCTCGCCACGGTCCCAGGCGTCCTTCACCTTCTCCACCGTCCAGGGGCCCACCTGCTTCTCGTCGATGGCGACGTACCACTCGTGCGACGCGGCGGCGGCCCTCTCCTCCGCGGTCGGCTCGGCGGATTCGGCCTCGGCGAGCTTGCGCACGGCCTCCGCCTTCGCGGCCTTGGCCTCCGCTTCCGCTTCCGCGGCCTTGAGCTTCTGCGAGCCCGTGCTCAGGACCTGGTCGAAGACCGCGCCGATTTCATCCTCTTCCACGTCCGTGAAGAGGCCGCCTTCCGGCGGCGTGCCCAGCGAGGCGGGCAGCCCCGTACCGGACGACTCCACGATGCGTGGCGCGTTCGCATCCGCGCTGCTCTTGGTCTCGGTGGACGCGGAGGCCTCCGCTCCGCCCTCCTTCGCCGCCGATGCACCGGCGGGCCTCACCAGAATGGTGTGACCGCACTTCTTGCAACGCAGCTTGACCCCCTTGGGGCCAATCTTGTCGTCGCTGATCATGTACTGCGCGCGGCAGCTGTCGCAGACGAAACGCATCGTTCCCGTAAGCCTCAGAAATGACGGGCGAAATCCCGTCTGAATCGTAGAAGTGGCCACCGGCGGAGATCAAGGACACCTGCCTTGAACGCCCGCCTGCTTTCAACGCATGAACCCTCGTTGAGGTCTGAGGGCCCTACTTTCGCACCTGGACCTCGACGTGTGTGCCAACGGCCACACGCAGCTCGTGCAGGTCCTCGGAGGTGGCGAACACCAGCAACTCCCGCAGCTTGGTGCGCGGGGCGACGCGGAAGGAAGACCCCGTCTCGCCCTGCACCATGCGGCGAACGGGCTCCAGCTCGCCCGCGGCGAAGAGGCCCGCGCGCGACGCGGTGAGTTCCGCGCCCTCCAGCCACGTGCGCACATCCTGCGGCGTCGCCGTGGGCAGGTAGGCCCTCGCCACCTTCGCCAGGGCGGCCCGGTCCGGCTCGCTCAGGCTCTTCTGGAGCAGCTGCCGCTCCACATCCACCAGTCGCGGATCCACCGTGTAGCGCACGTTGCCCACCACCAGGCTGAGCGCGGCCTGTACCACGGCCTCCAGCCGCTCGGGCGCGACGCGCTGGCTGAACGCCAGCTCCGCGCGGGCCAGGGCCAGGGTACGACCCAGGAGGTAGTACACCTCCTTCTGCCCCTGCTCCGCGAAGTACTTGCCGCCCACACGCACACACGCGGGATGCGTCTGGAGCAGATCCACGTTCACGAGCGGCTCGGGGGCCGGTTCGTTGGAGCGCTTCGCCAGCCGCTCGCGCGTGGCCACGAGGAAGGGCGAGTACAGCTCCACCGCCTCCATGCCGAAGAGCCGCGCGACGTAGCGGTAGTGGTTGACGTGGTACTCCTGCGCCGTCGCCACGTCGATGCGGTGGCGCTTGGGCACCAGTTGGTACTGCGGGAAGGGCACCGCGTACAGGTGTCCCGCCTTCTCGAAGAGCAGGCCCAGCAGCTCCGACAGCGGGCCGCGCACCTTCGGGTGGAAGAGCGCGGTCTGCCACAGCCGGTCCGTCAGCGGACGCTGCGCCAGTTCCTTCTTCTTCGCGTAGGGCCCCAGCTTGGTGAGGATCTCCTGCTCGTCCTCGCCCGCCTCGCCCAGGAGGCCCGACACCGCCTGCGCGGCGAGCCATGCGGTGTCGTAGTCCTTGCGCACCGCGGACAGCCGCACCAGGTGGCCCACCACCTTGCGCGGATTCTGCGTGTTTGGCAGCGCGCGGCGCAGCGCCACGATGGCCTCTTCCTCGCGGCCCGGCATCTGGCCCGCGACCTCCGCGAACGTCTCCTGGATGGAGGCGTCGTCCGGCAGGCCCTTCGCCGCGACGCCGTAGGCGGCCACCGCGCCTTCCGGATGCTTGAGCACCTGGAGGTACAGGTCGCCCAGCGCGCGCCACAGCGTCATGCGCGCCGGGTGCGTGTCCGGCGTCTTGGGCAGACGCGCGAGCATGCGGGTGTAGTTCTCCTCCAGCACCTTCCACTGGCGGGCGCCGCCGAGCATCGCCTCCAGCGCGCTGAAGGCCTCCACGAAGCGGTGGTCCAGGTCGAGCGCGGCGTTGAAGGCCTGTGTCGCGCCCTCCACGTCCTTCAGCTCGTCGCGGCGGATCTCGCCGAGTGCGAACCACACTCGCTTGGCCTTGTGCGGCTCCAGGGCGAGCGCGGGCAGCGCCAGCATGCGGCCCAGCACGTCCGCGGCCTTCTGGCCCTGACGCGTCTCGCGCAGCAGCCGGTAGAGCGCGTCCATCACCTCCGGCGAGTCCGGCTGCGTCTTGAGAGCGCCGGTGAACGCGTCGATGGCCATGTACGGGTCGTGCAGCTCGTCGCGCGCGATGCGGCCCAGCTCCAGGTAGACCTTGACCTTGGCCTCGCCCTCCAGGCCGTTGACGAGCTCCTGACGCAGCTCCGCGGACTTGTCGAAGTTGCCCGCCTTGTCCATCAACGTCACCAGCGCACGCAGCGTCTGCTCGTGCTGCGGGTCGATGGTGAGCGCCTTCTCGAAGTGGTTCTGCGCGCGGTCCGTCTGGCCGAGCGCGGCGTGCACGTCACCCAGCTGCCAGTAGACCTCCACGACCTCCAGGTCCGTCAGCTCCTCGCGGTGGTGGATGAGGATGGTCTGGAAGACCTTGAGCGCGTCCTCGTACCGCTTCGCCTGCACCAGCAGGTTGCCGTAGCCCTCGAGCGAGGGCAGGTACGTGGCGTCCAGGCCGTAGGCCTTCTCGTACGAGGACAGGGCCTTGTCGCGGCGGCCCAGCTTCTCCGTCACGTAGCCCAGCCGGTAGAGCTGGCGGCAGAGGTCCTGCGCGATGGCGGGGTCCTTCTCCGCCATGGCCTTCTCCGCCATCTTGCGCGTGACGATGTCCAGCATCCGCTCCGCGGACGACCAGTCCTCTCGCGCGATGTAGACGTCCGCCAGCGGGCGCGCCGCATCCAGGCTGTCCGGGACGTGCTTGAGCGTCTCCTCCCAGTAGGGCGTGGCCGTGTCGCGGTCCTCGCGCGTCTCCGCGTGGTAGCGCGCGACGTCCAACAGGGCCTTGCCCTTGGCGGATGGATCATCCGTCTGCTGCGCTTCCTGCAGCAGCGTCTGCTCGTAGCCGCTCCAGTCCTGCTCCTGCTCCTGGATGCCCTTGAGGGCGCGGATGGTGGGCAGGTGGCCCGGGTCGATGGCGAGCGCCTGCTGGTACGCGTTCCGCGCGCTCGACATGTCCGAGAGCATGTCTTCGTTGATCTTCCCCAGGCGGTGCCACAGCTCCACCGCCACCGGGTCGCTGCCCACGACCTGCGCTTCCTTCTGGAGCATCTCCAACGCGAAGGGCCAGTTGCCGCTGCGCTCGTAGAGGTTGCCCAGGGCGTGCAGCGCCTGACGGGAGTCGGGGTCCGTGGCGAGCGCCGCGTGGTAGCTGTTCACCGCGCGGTCCACGGCCTTGAGGTTCTGGTACTGGACGTTGCCCATCTCCACGTACAGCTCCGCCTGCTCCTGCGGGCTGGTGGTGAGCGAGAGCTGCCGCTCGTACGCGAGGAGGAGGTCCTCCCAGCGGGACTGCGCGCGGCGCAGCCGGATGAGGGACTTGATGGCCGGCACGTTCTGCGGGTCGATGGAGAGCACGCCCTCCACGCACGCGTCGGCGTTGGCCGGGTTCTGGTACGTGTCCTCCCAGATGGTCGCGCTGCGGAAGAGCACGCGGACCTTCTCGCGGTAGTCCTGGGACAGCTCCAGCATCCGCTCGTAGATGGCGAGCAGGTCCGCCGGCTGGTCCAACCGCGTGTGCAGCCGCTCCAGCGACTCCAGCGCCTCGCGGTTGTAGGGGTCGAACTCCAGCGCCATGCGGAACGCGGAGACCGCGGACTCGTCGTCCTTGAGGTCGCGCTCGTAGACGGTCGCCACCTCCACCTGGATGCGCGCACGCTCCTCGTTGGACGCCGCGAGGTCGCGGGCCCGGAGCAGCGTGGTGGCCACGTCGCGGAACGCATTTCCACGCCGGTAGAGCTTCGTGAGGACGCCGAGCGTCTCCAGGTCCGGCTCCAGCTCCAGCGCGCGCAACAGGGCGCTGGCCGCCTCCGTGGGGTCGTCCAGCGTCTCGTCCCAGACGCGGGCGATCTCCTTGAGGATGCCCTTGCGCGCCTCGATGGAGCCCGCCGCCTCCAGCTTCTGCTCCAGCGCGACGACGTACTCGCGGTCGCGGCCGCGCCGCTGGAACACCGCCGCCAGCCCGTCCAGCGCGGTGGCGTTGGTGGGGTCGAACTCCAGGATCTTGCGGAACGCGGCCTCCGCCGCCTGCGGATCATCCAGCCGCGAGTCGTGGATGCGCGCGAGCGTGGCGTAGATGCGCTCCGCGAGCGGGCCACGGGGCAGTTCGTCCGCGACCTCCTCGTAGACCGCCGCCAGTTCCTCGTGGCTGCCCGTCTCGTCCGCCAGGCGCTCCACCTCTTCGCGCAGCGCGTCCTCGGCCGCGTCCAGCTGCAGCGCACGGCAGAGCGCCAGGAAGGCCACGTCCTTCTGGCCCAGGCGCTCCTCCTGCACCCGGGCGATCTCCCGCAGCACCGCCATCTTCTCCTCGTCCGTGACGAGGTTGGGCATGTAGCGGTCCATCACCGTGGCGTACGCGCGCCAGTCGTTGTTCGCGCGGTACAGCGTGCACACGCGCTCGTAGGCGGTGCGGTTGGCGGGGTCGAGCTCCAGCACCTTCTCCAGCGCGCCAGCGGACAGCTCCGGCTTGCCGCCCTGCCCTTCCCACAGGTCCGCGACCGTGAAGTACGCGGCGATGGCCGGGTCGCGCTCTTCGGTCGCCAGGTGCACCTGGACCTTGAGCTCCAGGGCGCGCACGGCGTCGTTCCACGCGCGCAGCGACACGGACAGCGCGTACACGCGCTCCAGGTCGGAGACGGTGTGCGGCTCCACCTCCAGCGCGCGGCGGGCCGCGTCCAGCGACTCCTCTCGCCGGCCCATCCCCGCGAGCACCTCCGCCATCCGCAGGCGGAGCGCCTTCACGCCGTCGCTGCTGTCCTGCAGCGGGATGAGGCGGCGCAGGATCCCCACCAGCTCCTCGCGCTGGCCCGTCTCGTCGTACAGCTCGCGCAGCGTGTCCAGCACGCCACGGTGGCGCGCGTCGCGGTCCAGCGCCGCCTTGAAGAACGGCACCGCCGCGTCCGGCTGCTTGAGCAGGCGGTACACCACGCGGCCCAGCCGCTCGTTGAGGCGCACCACCTCACGCGGATCCAGCGTGATGGCCAGGCGGCCCTCGAGCATCTCCCTCAGGTCCTGCGGACGGCCCGCGCGCTCGTACAGCGACTCCAGCGCGGTGAACACCTGCTCGTTGCGCGGGTTCTTCGCCAGCAGCTCGCGGTACAGGTCGATGGAGCGGCCCAGGTCCGACAGCCCCTCTGCCGACACCTGCGCCATCTTGCCCAGGACGCGGTCCCGCTCGCTGCCGGAGACCTTCTCCGACTGCAGCTTCAGGATGGCGTAGAGCTTCTCGGACGCGCCCGCGCCCTCGTAGATGCCCTCCAGCAGTCGCGCCGAGGCGAGGTGCGACGGATCCAACGCGAGGATGGCCTCGTAGGCCCCCGCGGCGCGGTCCGGGCTGTCCATCCGCTCCTGGTAGAGCTGCCCCAGGCGGAAGAGGAAGCCGATCTTGTCCGCGGCCTGGGTCGCGCCGGAAGCCAGCGCCTCCAGCACGCCGGCCAGCTCCGGCCACGCCTCCAGGTGCAGATAGAGGCGGTCCAGCGCGACGAGCGAGCTCTGCTGCACCGACGTGTGCAGCGTGCGCGCACGCTCGAAGTAGGACACCGCGCGGTCCGGGTCGCGCAGGCGCGTCTCCAGCACCTGGCCCAGCTTGAGGCACACCTGGGCCGCGTCGGCGGCCTCGGCGATGCGCGGCAGGGCCTCCTCGTAGAGCACCACCAGTTCGTCGTAGCTGCCCGCGACGTCGGTGGCGTTCTCCAGGCGGCGGCGGACCTCGCTGTCGTTCGGGTCTTCCTTGAAGCCGCGGTAGAGCGCGAGGAAGGCCAGCTCGCTCTCGCCCTGCGTCTCGCGCAGCGTGGCCAGCTCGCCGAGCAGTTGCTTGCGCTCGATGGCATCCGGCGACACGCCCACGCGCGTTTCAATCAGCTGCGCCAGCCGCATGACGTCACCGCTCGCGCGGAAGGCGCGCAGCAGCGTCTCCACCGCGAGCAGGTTCTGCGGCTCGCGCGCCACGATGGCTTCCATGCGGCCCACCGCGCCCGGGTGGTTGGGCTGCATGGACAGCACCTCGCCGTACAGCGACAGCGCACCCGCCTTGTCGAGCAGCTTGGACTCGCGCACCGTCGCCAGACGGAACTTCAGCTCCAGGCCCTCCTCCGGCGGCATCAGCGCGATGCGCCGCGCGAGGACGTCCGCGAGCTCCGGCCAGCGCTCCTGCTTCTGGCAGAGGCTGTCCATGCGCGCGAGCGCCACCGCGTCGTCCGGCTGCAGCTCCAGGAGGCGCCGGAACGTGGCCAGCGCGCCCAGCGGATCCTTGAGCTGCTCCTCCTGCAACGCGCCAATCTGGTGGAGCACCGCCGCGCGACGCGCCGGCTCCTCCGACAGCGCGAGCTGACGGCGCAGCACCTCCAGCAGCTCCGAGGGACGGCCCGTCGAGGCCACCAGCCGCGCGGTGCCGTCCAGCGCCTCGGTGTCCGTGGGCTTGAGCTCCAGCACGCGCTTCCACGACTGGAGCGCCTCCGCCGGCTCACCCAGGTCCACCTGCATGCGGGCGAGCGCGCGGTACAGCTCCGCGCGGGCCGCGTCGCTGGCCTTGGGGGCCACCTCGGTCAGCACCGCGCACAGCTCCTCGGGCGCCTCCGCCTTGTCCACCAGCTGGATGCACAGCTCCAGCGAACGCGGATCCTCCGGCAGCTCGCGCAGCGCGCGCGTGGCGGAGAGGAACCCCATCTCCGCGTTCTCCAGCGCGTTGGCGTAGATCTCCGCGATGCGGCGCAGCAGCGCGGCCCGCTCCTGCGGCACGGGCTCCGCGGAGGCGCGCGACTCCAGCATCTCCACCTGCTTCAGGTGGTTGCCCACCGAAGCGAAGATGGGCTCCAGGGCACTCGCCGCCGCGCCACGCAGCGGGCTCTCCGAACGCGCCAGCTCCTCCAACGCGCCCACCGCGCCCGGGTGTCCCGCACGCCGCGCGAGCACCGCCTGGTACAGCTCCAGCGCGCCTCGCGGATCATCCAGGCGCGAAACCTTCAACCGGCCCAGGCGCACGCGCAGGTCGGACGCCTCTTCCTGCGCGTCGCGTGCGTCCGCCATCTGGATTTCACGCTCGACGTGCTGCGCGAGCTCCGCCCAGCGCTCCATGTCCGCGAGCACGCGGCCCAGGAGCTTCAGTGCGTTGGCGTTCTCCGGACGGCGCTCCAGGACTTCGCGGTACGCCTGCGCCGCCAGCGACTTGTCCGCCAGCGTCTCCTCGGCCAGGTGCGCCAGCTCGAAGAGCAGGTTGATCTGCGAGGCCGGACTCACCTCCGCGGACACCTGCCGGCGCATGACGAGCGCCAGCTCCCGGTGCGCCCCCGTGCGGCGGTGCACTCGGGCGATGGCCTCCAGCACCGGCTTGTTCATCGGGTCGCGCCGGCTCACCTGCTCCAGGGCGCGCACCGCCAGGTCGTAGCGCTTCAGGCGGTTGTCGTAGATGGCCGCCAGCCGCCGCCACAGGTCGCCCGCCAGGGGCTCCGCGGGGTCTCGCTCCAGCTGATCCTCGTAGGCCGCCGCCACCTCCTCGAAGGAGCCCGAGTCCGCCGCGAGCCGCTCCAGCTCGTCGCGCACGCCGGCTTCCGCGGGCTGCTCGTTGAACGCGCGCAGACGCGCGACGAAGGCCAGCGACGTCTGTCCCAGGCCCTCGCGAAGGACGGCGATCTCCTGCAGCCGCTCCAGGCGCTTCTCCGGCGGAACGCCCGGCAGGAGCACCTCCAGCACGTCCACCAGCTTCCGCGTGTCGTTGAGCCCGCGGTAGACAGGCTCCAGCAAACGCGCCGCCTCCAGGCGGGGCCCGTCGTGCGCGAGCAGGCGCTCCAGGCCCGCCACCACCTGGCCGTCGCCCGGCGACAGCTCCAGCAGCCGGCGGTACACCGGCAGCGCTTCGGTGGGACCGACTTCCTTCTCCAGCAACTGCGCGCGGCGCAGCAGGTACGCGCGGCGCCCGGGCTCGTCCGGCGCGAGCTCCGCGAGCTGATCCAACACGTCCGCCTGCTCCACGAAGTGGCGCGTCTTCGCGTACAGCTTGTCGAGCGCCAGCAGCCCCTCGGGCACCTTGCGGTTCGCCAGCGCGGAGCGCAGGACCTCGATGGCCTTCGCGTCTTCACCCGCGCTCGCGTAGGCCTCGCCGGCCTTGAGCAGCAGGCCCAGCCGCGCCTCCGGGTCGGTGGAGAGCTGCGCCTGACGGGCGTAGACCTCCGACAGGCTCTTGGCGTTCTGGCCCTTCTCGTAGAGCCGGGACAGCGCCTCCAGCGCCTGACGGTCCTGCGGCGCGTCCGCCAGCAAGTTCTTCCAGAGGCGCGTGGCCTCCTCGGGCTGATCCAGGCTCTCACGCAGCTCCGCCGCGCGGCGCAGCAGGTCCAGCATCGCCGGGTCTCCCGCGGTGAGCTCCACCGCGGTGGTCTCGTAGATCTCCGCCAGCACCTCGTGGCTGCCCGTATCGCGGGCCAGGCGCTCCAGGTCCGGACGCACGCCTTCACGGTCCAGGTCGTTGGCGAACGCCTTCACCGACGCCATGAACGCGAGCGACGGCTGCTGCATGTCGCGCTCGTAGATGCGGCGGACCTCTCCGGCGAGGATGATCTTCTCCACCGTGAGCGCGGACTCCATCCGCGTCTCGCGCAGCGCCACGCGGCGGGCATGGTCGCCCACCTGCGCGAGCACCTTGTCCAGCACCTCCAGCGCCGCGCCGCTCATGGGCACGGCCGCCTTCACCCAGGCCTCCAGCGCGGCCCTCGCGCCCGGGTGGCCGGGGTCCTCGGTGAGGATGCGCTTGTAGAGGCCGAGCGCCGCGTTGGCGTCGTCCAGCACCGTGCGCAGCAGCTCCGCCAGGCGGAAGGACACCTCACGCCCCTGCGGGCTCTGGCCCTCCTGGTTGCGCCGCAGCGTGAGCGTCCACGCCAGGTCCTTGGGACGGTTGAGGTCCGTGTAGAGGCGGTCCAGCGCCGTGGCGGCCTCGCGCTGCGCCGGGTCGCGCTCCGCGATGGCGCGCCACGCGGACGCCGCGCTCTCCTTGTCGGTGAGCTTCGCCTCGTGCAGCAGCGCGGCCTCGCGCAGACACACGAGCTGATCCGCGGGCTCCTGGATGGCCGCCGCCAGCTTCTCCAGCACCTCCGCCAGCGCCGCCCACTCCTCGCCCGCGCGGTGCAACCGCTGCAACGCCCGCAGGCTGTCGAGGTTGCCCGGCTCCAGCTCCAACAGCGCGCGCAGCGCCTTCACCGCGCCGGGCCGGTCGTCGAGCTTCTTCTCCTGCACTTCGGCCAGCTCGCGCAGCAGCGCCGCGCGCGCGGGGCCCACGTCGCCCTCCTCCGTCAGCTCGGAGAGGATCTCCGCGAAGCTGTCGAGCGAGTCCGCGTCCTCCGCGGCCTGACGCGCGGCGGCCCGGAGGCCCGCGTCCGACGGCGCCAGACGCAGCGCCCGCGCGAGCGCCGCGAACGCCAGCTCCGGCTGCCGCAGGTGCGCCAGGTGCACCTGGGCCGCGTGACGCAGCGCCTGCACCCGACCGGTGTCGTCGCGAGCCACCTCCGAGAGCACGTCCAGCGTCGCCACCAGCTTGCGGTGCTCCTTCGTGCGCTCGTACGCAGGAATCAGCGCGCGCGCCGCCGCCTCACGCGAAGAGCCCGAGGCCAGCATCGCCTCCAGCGCCGAGAGCGCGTCCGGATCCGACGGACGCTGCCGCAGCAGGTCCGCGTAGCTCTGCACCGCCTCCGCGCCGCCGTCCTGTGAGCCCTGCAGCAACTGCGCGCGGCGCAGCTTCAGCCGCGACACGTGGTCCGCGTCACCGGCCGTCTCCGCCAGGCCGATCATCCGCGCCAGGGTGTCCCCCAGCTCGCGCTGCATGCCGGCCTTCTCGTAGAGCTCCGCCAGGCGCGGCAGGTGCCGGCCCTCCTCGCCGCCATGCGTGATGGCGGACTGGAGCGCTTCGGCGGCCTGCTGCGGACGGCCCAGCTCCACGTTCAGGTCCACGAGCCGCAGGAGCAGGTCCAAACGCTCCGGCCCACGCGTGGCGTGGATGCGCTTGCGCAGCAGCGTCTCCGCGTCCGCGGAGCGACCCGCGCGCCCGTACAGCCGCACGAGGCGCTGGAGCACCTGCGGCGACTCGGGCGAGCGCGCCAGCGCGGCCTCCAGCGCGGTGATGGCCTCCGCCGCCATACCGCCCTCTTCCGCCAGCACCGACGCCTCGGAGAGCAGCTGCACGGCGAGGACGGGGTCCTCGGACTCGGTGGCGAGCGTGCGCAGCACGCGGCCCAGCTCCGCGTGCGCGGACAGGTCGCGCGCCAGGCGCGCCGTCTCAGCGCGTCCCGACTCGTCCTTCGGCTCCTCGCGCACCATGCGCAGCCGCGTGTCGAACGCCGCGCGGCTGTCCGCGAGCTGCTTCTCGTGGATGCCGGCCAGCACCGTCAGCAACCGCTTGCGCGTGGGCGCATCCGTCGTGGCTTCCAGCTGCTGCTGGAGCGCCGCCACCTGCCGCTGGTGGTCGCCCGTGCGTCCGTAGTGGTTCGCCAGGGCCTCGGTCAGCGCGACCGTGCGCACGCCTCCGGCCGCCAGCCGCTCCAGGCCGCCCACCACCACGCCCGTGGACACGTTCTCCGCCAGCAGCGCGAGGAACAGGTCCGCCGCGTCCTCCTGGCGGTTCAGCCGCTCCGCGTACAGCTTCGCCTGCCGCGCGGTCCACTCGTTGCGCTCCAGCTGCGACTCGGAGAGCGTCGCCAGCTTCCCCGCCAGCGCCGCCGCCTCCTCGAACTTCGACAGCGCCACGCACAACGTCTGGAGCCGCTGCACCGGCTGCGTGTCCTCGGGCGCCAGTTGCACCCACTGACGCACGAACGGCTCCAGCTCCACGGGCGAGGCACCAGCCGCCTCGCGCCGGGCGATGTCCGTCTCCAACCGCGTCTTCGGATCATCCGCCAGCGCCGCCGCCGCCTGCAGCGACTTCACCGCCTCGCTCGCCGCGGTGTCTCCCGGCACGCGCGAGAGCACCTCGCGCCACGCCGCTTCCGCCCGCACGGGGTCCGCCAACGGGCCCTGGAGCAGCTGCGCCAGGTGCCGCCACAGCGCCACCGCCACGGCCGGAGGCGTCGCCCCCTGCGCCGCGCGCAAGAGCGCGTGCGCCAGCGCCGGCTGCGCGTTGGCCTTCTCCGCGTGCTCCACCACCGTGTTGAGCAGCAGCGGCCGCCCCGGCTCCAGCTCCAGCGCGCGCGCCAGCACCTCGAAAGCGCCTCGCTCGTTCTCCTGCTCTTCGAACATCAGCGCCAGCGCTTCGCAGAACGCCACGCGCTCGGCGCGCGGACGCGGGGCGAGCATGGCCAGCTCCAGGAGCGGCAGAACGTCGTCCAGCTTCTCGTCCTCCGCCAGCAGGCGCGACAGTTGGAAGGCCGCGAGCGCGTTGGTGGGCTCCAGCTTGAGCGCCGCCTCCAGGTGCGCGCGCGACGCGTCCGCGTCCTGCAGCTGCTGCATGCACAGGTCCGCCAGGCGCAGGCGCAGGCTGGCCTGCTGCGAGCGGTCCTTCACCGTGCCCAGGTAGCGCTCCAGCGTGGCCACCGCGTCCGCGTAGCGCTCCTGGCCCAGCATCAGCTCCGCCGCCAGGCTGGCCGCGTCCGCGCGCGACGCATCCGCCGCCACGGCCTTCTCGAAGGCGGCCAGCGCACCGGCCGCGTCGTTCATCCGGCCCAGCTTCACCGTGCCCACGCGCAGCCACAGGTCCACCTGCGCCGTGCGGTCGCGCGCCTCGCCCGCCATCGCCTCCAGCTGCGCGAGCGCCGGTCCGTAATCGCCCGCGCGCCCCGCCATCCGCTCGATGAGCGTCAGCGCTTCCGGCATGCCCGGCCACAGCAGGAAGCAGCGATCCAACGCCTCCTTCACCTTGGCGGCGGAGCCCGGGTCGTACCAGGCGAACAGCTTCGCCACGAGCAGCGACAGGCGCGCGGCGCTCTTGCGGTCGCGCTCCTCCAGCGACATGCCGCGCAGCATGCGGACCTTGTCGCGCCACACCTGCTCGAAGCGCTGCATCGCGCGAGCGGCCTTCTCCGCGCGCGCGTTCTGCGGATCCAGCTCACGCGCCACGTCCAACACCTGCTGCGCCAGCGCGTGCTCGGTGGGGTCGTCCACCAGCCGCTCCGCGAGCGCGGCGTACTCCTCCGCCATGCCCGCGTCGCCCAGCGCCGCGCGCTCACGCTGCAGCGCTTCGAACGCCGGCTGGAAGCGCTCCTCGGACAGCAGCAGCTGGCGCACGCGCCGGAACGTCGCGCGGTCCGGCTTCACTCGCGCCGCGCGCTGCAGGCACAGCACCGCGCGGTCTCGCCGGAAGAGCTTCTGCTCGTAGAGGTCCGCGGCCTTCAGGTAGTGGCCCGCGCTCTCCTCGCCCTGCGTCGCGGCGCCCAGCCGCTCCAGCACGTCCACCAATGACGACGAGTCCTGGCGGATCTCATGCAGTCGCTTGAGACCGCGCAGCGCGGGCATCGGGTCCTTCGCGACCAGCAACGCACGCTTGAGCAGATCCTCCGCGCGCGGAGCGTTGCGCTGACGCTCGTGTGCCAGCTCCGCCGCGCGGCACAAGAGGCGCGCCGCCTCCTCCGTCGGAACGTCCCGCGAGCGCCCCTCGTACAGGCGGATCAGCTCCTCGACCCGGCCCGTCTTCTCCAGGGCCGCTTCGGTCTCAACGAAGGAGCGGTCATCGGTCACACGCAGCGTGGGACGCGCAGGGGTGGAAGGCTGTTCCATGATGCTCGTTGGCCAAAGGGGGAATGAAACGAGGGCGCCAGCGACCGGAGTGTACCGGCCGCGGGCGCCCCCGGGCAATCATGCAAAACCCGTCAACCGGCGGGAATTATTGGCCTTCTTGCTCGCCAGCCGAGGAAGCATTTTCCGTCGGCGACTCCGCGGAATCAGCGTCGTCACCGGCTTCCGGCTGGCTGCCTGCGGGAGGCGTCACGGGGGCCTCGGGGAGGGCCTTCGCGCGCTCCACGCCGGCGCTGTCGTTGAGCTGCGTGTACAGGGCGATGGCCTTGTCACGCTGCTGCAGCTCCTCCGCGAGCTGCGCGGCGCGGGGCAGGTGCTCCCCACCGAGCTTCTCGTAGAGGGGCAGCGCCTTGTCCTTGCGGCCCGCCTGCGTCCACGTCTCCGCGGCGGCGGCGATGTCACCCAGCAGCTCTAGCCACCGGGCGCGGCCGGCGGGCTTCTGCTCCTGTTCGGCGCGGGCCAGCTCGCGCTTCGCGAGCTCCTTGGCCTCATCCTCCAGGGTGAGCCGCTGCATGAAGTGGAACGCCTTCGGAGGAGGCAGGGGGCTCAGCACCTCCACCGCCTCGCGCCGCTGGCCCACGGCCACCAGCAGGGTCGCCGCGCCCAGACGGTCGCCGCGATCCACCAGGGCCTTCACCTCCAGGCCCCGGATGCGGTTGGCGCCAACCAGGTCCCGGGCGCGCTCGTACGCCTTGCGCGCCAGGGTCAGCTTGTTCGCGCGCTCGTACGCCAGGCCCGCCTGGTCGAACTGCCGCGCGCGCTCGTAGAGGCGTGCGACGTTCTCGAAGTCGGCCTTGGCGACGTAGTGCTCCATGAGCAGCTCGTACGCGCCGGCCTTCTCCAGCGTGGGGCCGATCTGATCCGCGGGCAGCGTGCTCACGAGGCGGCGGGCAGCGTCGTTGTCCTGGCCGGACAGCGCCGTACGCAGCGCGCTCTTCAGGTCACCGCCCGCCTCGAACAGCCGGGTGGCATCCGCGAAGCCGTTGTTGCGCTCGTACAGGCGCGCCGCGTCGCGCGTGCGGCCCATGCCTTCCAGTTGGGTCGCCTGCTCCTTCCAGTCGCCCGTCAGCTCCGGCATCGGCGCGCGCTCGGGGCGCTCACCGCGCGGAGGACGCTCGCCACGCTCGGGGCGCTCGGCCCGGGGAGGACGCTCGCGCCGCTCACCGGCCGCGCCGCGCTCCGGACGCTCGCCGCGGGGAGGACGCTCACCGCGCTCACCCCGGTCCCGGCGCTCGCCGCGCTCCGGACGGTCACCGCGAGGAGGACGCTCGGCGCGCTCCTCACGGGCCGGGGCCGAGGCCTCCGCCGTCGGCTCACGGCCACTGAGCGTGAAGGCCGCCTGGGAACGGTCCGCGTCGCCCGCGGCGCGCCAGACACGGCCCACCAGCGACATCACGTCCACCCAGCCGTCGAACTTCTCCTTCGCGGGGTCCACGGCCGGCTTCGACGGGGCGGCCTCGGCGGGCGCGCTCCCTTCGGCCGACTCGGCACCTTCGGTCGACTCGGCACCCTCGGCCGGAGCAGCAGCCTCGGCGGCCGGAGCCTCCGTGGGCGCTGCTTCGGTGGTGGCGCCCGCTTCCGGTGCCGCGGCTTCCGCGCCCGCTTCCGGCAGGGCCGGCTTGGACTGGCGCTGCACGCGCAGGAGCGTGGTGATGAGGCGGCCACGCGTGTTGAGGTCCAGGTCCTCCAACGACTTGAGGTTCATGGTCCGCAGCGAGCGGACAATGGCCTCCAGCGGACCCTTCTCCGCCGTGAAGTCGTTCTTGGAGAGAGCCTTCTCCAGGACGCTCAGCTCGGCGATGACGCGCTGTCCAGGCCCCACCGGGCCCGCGTCGCGATCACGGCCACGGCCTTCACCCCGGCCGCGCCCTTCACCCCGGCCACCGCCAGGACCGCCACGACCTCCGAAGCCTCCCGGTCCGTCACGACGGGGCCCCTGGCCCGGCGCGCCCCCGTTCGGACCGCGTCCACCCGGACGCGATCCACCGCTTCCATTCTCCTGAGCCACGTGAATCTCCCGCTAGAACGCGTAGCGAATGTTGGGCGCCACCGCGAACCCGAAGGCGCCCTTGGAGGCGAGGTAGTTCCCCACGACCTCCAGCCCCACCGAGAAGTGGCGCAGCCGCGTGTAGTACTCCACTCCGGGCCCGGCAAACACAAGAATGTCGGAATCGGGGAGGAGCTTCTTGGGAGAGAACATCGCGTAGCCCACGCCGGCACGGGCGTAAATCCAGGTGCGCTTGACCTCCTGGCTGTCGGCGAAGCCCACCAGGCGGGCGCGCAGCACGGCGCCAGGAACCAGCATGGTGAAGTCACCGGACGCGGCGCCCTGCGAGTAGCCGACGTATTCGGCGCCCGCGCGGTTGGCGGAGCCCATGAAGAAGACGCCCAGGGACAGGCGCTCACCCAGGTCCACGCCCAGCTCCACCTGGGCCATCTGGCCAGAGGAGAAGGGCCGCGGGCCGGAGTCCGCGGGCGGGTTCGTGATCCACGACGGACCGCCGTACACGCCGAAGTACACACCGCGCTCGACCTCGTTGAAGGTCACCGCGGGCCGGTCCTGCATCGCGGAACCGGCGCTGGGGGTGTCCTGGGCGCCCGCCATCGCGGGGATGAGGAGCGCGGCGCTCAGGGCAAGAGGAGCAAGGACTTTCTGCATGGAGGGCGGCCTGGTGGGGGGCAGTCCTCCCGCGGGGGCGGGAGGTTGAAGTGAAGAAGCGGGCAGCCCTGAGAACAGGACCGCCCGCGCGGGAAACGGATGTGTTGATTCTACGTCAGTCACCGGCCTGCTTGAAGATGAACGGGTAGGTGACGATCACGGAGCCTCCACCCTTGGGCTCCGGGAACTTCCAGGTGCGCACGCGGCCGGCCACGCAGGTCTCCAGGTCCGAGTTGCCCGCCGTGGACTGCGCGACGTTGGACGTGGCCACCGAGCCGTTGGCGCTGATGACGAACTTCACGGAGACCTTGCCGCCCAGCTTGGGGAAGCGGTTGAGCAGGCTCTCGTAGCAGTAGCGGATCTGCCCGCGGTTGCGCTGGATGACCTGGCGGATGAGCTCCTTGTCCAGCGAGCCCATCACTTCCGGATCCGACGAGGTGATGCCCACGTCCACGCTCTGCTTGCCGCCGAGCGTGCCCACGCCGGTGCCGTAGCTGCCGCTGCCGCCGCCACGGCCCTTGGTGCCGATGCCGCCGATGCCGATGCTGTCACCGGTGCCGCCGCCACCGCCGCCGCTGCCGCGCAGGCCCATGCCGCCGAAGCCGCCCGCGTCGCCCGCCTTGGCGCCGAACATGTTGCCCATGGCGCTCTTGAGCTCACCGCCCAGGCCCGACTTGCCGAAGATGGTGGAGATGCCGCCCTTGCCACCGCCGAAGATCTTCGCGGTGAGGGCGCGCGCCTCGTCCTTCTTGTTCGGGTCGCCCTTGGGCGCGGCGCGGTTGTTGGTCTTGGGCGCGTCCTTCTTGCCCATCTGACCTTCGTCGTTGCGCTGCTTCTGGGCCATCTCGCCCGACTTCTTCTCCTTCTGCTGGTTCAGCTTCTCCAGGAACTTGTTCTTCTGGGTCTCCGGAGCCTTGATGATCAGCTTCGCGATGCGCGCGTCGTTGCCCGCGAGCTCATCCGCGTACTCGTCCCCTTCCCCACTCTGGTTCATGGAGTGGATGACGAACGCGGTGCCGATGAAGAACATCACCAGGAAGATGTTGAGCGCCGTGTAGTCGATGTTCTCGCCCACCGGCACGGCGACGCGCTTGGGCACCGGCTGGAACTGCGCCTCCAGCGTGAGGCCGCCCAGGTCCACCCAGACGAAGTCGTCCGCTTCCAGCGTGAGGCCATAGGCGTCACCGTCCTGGGAGGCCTTGCCGGACTCCATCACCGCTTCCAGGTCCAGCGTCTCGCCCTTGCGGGTGAGCTCGCCCTTCATCTTGCGCGCGAAGCGCACGGTGAAGGACTGGCCGTCGGTGCGCAGCACCTCGAAGGTGGGGGCGCCCAGCTTGGCGTCGCCCATCACGAAGTCCACGCCCTTGGCGCTGCCGACCGTGAAGGCCTTCTTCGCGCCGGGGGGCACGAAGAACTCGCCCACGCGCTGGTCACCCCAGAGCAGGCGCAGCGACACGCCCTGCGGGCCGTTGGACTTCGTCTTGCGCACGGTGCGCACGCGCGGCGCGGCTTCCTGCTCCTCGTGCGCGTCGTCCGCCTCCGGAGCCTTGGGGGCCTTGGGAGCCCGCGCGGGCGCCACGGCGTTCTTCTGCGTGGGCGCGACGGATGAATCCAGCGCGGCGACGGGAGCCGGAGCCGCGGCGAGCGCGGGCGTCGCGGCCACCGGAGCGGGCGCGGCAACGGCCTGCGCGATGGCTGCGGCGGGGGCCACCGGCGCGACAGTGGGGTTCTTGTCCGTGGGCGCATCCGCCTGGGCAACGGCGGCGGCCAGGTTCACCGCGGCGACAGCGGCCGGGTTCTCCAGGCGGATGGTGGTGCCACCCACGCGGACCTCGTCACCGAAGGAGACCTGCCCCTTGTTGACGCGCTTGCCGTTGACGTAGGTGCCTTCGACGCTGCCCATGTCGATGATGGACATGGAGCCGTCGGCGGCAACTTCGATGACGGAGTGGATGCGGCTGACCTTGTCGTCCTCCAGGCACAGGTGCGCGGAGGAAAGACGACCAATCTTGATGATGTCGCGCTCGTAGTCCTTGGAGGCGACCAACGTGTCGCCCTTGAAGACCTTGAGTGTCAGGGGTACGGCCATGGAGGGCTCCCGGTAGGCTTTGGCGCTCTTGGACAACGGTGCCGGCGGAAGGTTCCCGCCGTCGATTCAATCCGTGGTGGGGGGATTACAGCTCGCCCACGGACTGCATCACCTTGTCCTCGAAGTCTTCGCGGATGCGGATGAGGTTCGAGTGCTTCACGGTCTTGCGCGCCTCGACGTACTCGCCATCCGGCTTCGTGAGGTCACCTTCAATGGTGTCGTCCTCGAAGTCGACGCTGGTCGTCTTCTGCATCCTGGCGCCGCCACCCTCACCCGCCGCCTTGCCGCCCTCGTCCTGGGCGAAGGCCGGGGCCACCGACAGCGTCACCAACAGCATCAGCCACTTCCGCATCCTGCCTCCACGTGGGGCCTTCCCAAGGCCCACTGGTGTTTCCGCATGGTGGGCCCCCGCCTTGAAAAGCGAGGGGCTCACAAGGTTCGCATCTTCCCGAGCCGCGCCGCCAGCGTGAAGCCACTGGCGGGCGTCTCCCACATCACAGCAGGTCGTCGGTGGGCTCGTCGGAGTCCGCCGGTGCTGCATTCTTCTGGGCAGGGGCCGTCTGCGTGCCACCCGCCGGAGTGGCGGCCGGTTGCTGCGCGCCCGTGCCGGAAACCGGCGTGGCCTGCGGGGCGGTACCGGTGCCGGACGCGGGCGTCGCTCCACCCGGAGGCGGCTGGCCCTTCTGCTTCGCCTCTTCGGCCTTCATCGCGGCCTGCTGCTGGGCCTGGAGCGCCTCCAGTTGCTTGGCCTGGGCCTCCGCGGCGGACGCCTCGCGCTTGGCCTGCACGATGCTCTCCGCCTCGCGCATGAGGCCGAAGACAGGCGCCTCCGCGTTGATCGCGACCTCGCCGCCGGCGAGCGCGACATACTTCTTGTAGAGCTCCACCGCGCGCTCGGGGGCGTCCTTCACCTTGTGCAGGATGATGCCGCGGTTGAGGTACGTGGCGCCCAGGTCGGGGTTGAGCTTCTCCGCCTCGTCGTACTCCTGCATGGCCTTGTCGTACTGGCCCTGTCCCTTGAGCGCGATGCCCAGGTCCACGTGCGCGGCGGCGTTCTTGCCGTCCGACTGCAGGATGCGGCGCAGGTGCTCCTCCGCGCCGGGGAAGTCCTCCGCGTTGAGCGCCAGCTGGGCCAGCTCCACGTGCGCCGGCACGTAGTCCGCCTTCGCCTCCAGGGCGCTCTTGAACTGCAGGCGCGCGCCCTCGGTGTCGCTCTCCTTCAGGAGGATGAGGCCCACGGCCTGGTGCAGCTCCGGATCCGTGCCGTCCAGCTTCACCGCGCGCAGCGCGACGAGCTTCGCCATGGCCAGCTGCTTGCGGTCCAGGTAGCTGCGGATCATCACCTTGAGGGCGTTGGTGTTCATCGGGTCGCGCATGAGCGCGGCGCGAGACAGCTCCATCGCCTTGTCGTGGTCGTTGTTCTGCCGGTAGATCTCCGCGAGCCGGGCGCGCGAGCCCGCGTCATCCGGGTAGCGAGTGAGCACGTCCTGGTAGAGCGCCACGGCGCCGGCCACGTCGCCGCCGTTCTGCTTCATGATGGCCAGGTTGTCGGACGCCTGGCGCAGGGACGGCTTCTTGGTGAGCGCGGCCGCGTAGCGGGCCTTGGCTTCGTCGCCCTTGCCCATGCGCTCGGCGATGACGCCCAGGTTGTACTCGGCCTCCGCCAGGTTCTGGTCCGCCTCCAGGGCGGCCTTGAACTTGCGCTCCAGCGACGGGTAGTCGAACGCCTTCGCCTTCTTCTGCGCGTCAAAGGACTTCACCGCGTCATCGAACAGCAGCATGGCGCGGTTGGAGATGGACACCGGGCCCGTGGGGGCGACGGGCTTGGCGACGGGCGGCGGGGTGTTGGTCTGCGTGGTGGAACAACCGACGGCGGTCAGCGCCAGCGTGGCCAGCAGGAGGGGGCGGAAGGGGTGCATGCGGCGATTCATTAGAGGAAGTCCTCCGGCTCCTGATCATCAACGGTCTTCTTGGGGGCGCCGTCCTTGGACGCGGCGGCGGGCTTGGCGACCTCGGACTCGGTCTGCTGGCGAAGCGCGTTCGTCAGGGCGGACAGGTCCTCGTTGAGCGCCTCGCTCTTGGCCATCTTCTCCGGCTCGGACTTGGAGACCGGGGGCGGGATGTCCTGCACGGCGGCCAGCAGGTCGCCACCCAGCACCAGCTCCTTGTTCTTCAGCGCGAGCTTCTCCTCCAGCACCTCCGGGTAGCGGTCCGGCGCGTAGGTGGTGCGGAGGATCTTCAGGCTCGCCGCGGCGCAGTCGTTGAACACGCCCAGCTCGCGGCTCTTGGCGACCGCGCCGGAGAAGGCCTCCGTGGCCTTGTCCTTGAGCGGCTGCGCCTGGTTGCTGAACTCGTCGCGCAGGGCCTGCTGCGACTCCTCGTCCAGGCCGCGCGGCATGGGCGCGTTCACGACGAGGTCCGCCATGTGGTCATACGCGAGGCCAATGCGCTGCAGCGCGCAGATGGCCGGCTCCGGGGCGCCCAGGGACACGGTCTGCACGTACTTCTTCTGCACGACCTCCAGCGCGCGGCCCTTGTCGGCCAGCGAGCCCTTGAAGCGCTCCGGCGACGGCGGCACACCCCAGTACAGCTTCAGGCGCTTGAACTCGTTCCAGTCCGGCTCGATGGCCAGCAGGTTCGCCTGCGCGGCGGCGGCCAGCGCGGGCTTCTCCAGCGAGGTCTGCTGACGGCGGGGCAGCTGATCGAAGTACTCGAAGATGCGCTTGTTCATGCGGCGCACGTCGTTCGTCTTCCGCATCTTCGCGTAGATGTCGGTGATGCGGCCCTCGGCCATGAGGAACTTGCTCTGGCTGCGCATGTTGTCGCGCTCGTACTCCTCCAGGAGCTTGATGGCCTTCATGTACGCGCCCTGCTTCACGTGCAGGTCCACGACGGAGAGGAACACGCTTTCGGCGTCCTTCGACTTGGGCCACAGCTCGATGTAGTGCTCGCGGTTCTTGAGCGCGGCCTTCAGCTGGCCCAAGCCCTCGCGGTAGGTGGCCGCGTTGAACAGGGCGATCTGCGCCTTGGACTCGTCCCACTTCTGCACCACCGCGGGCTTCGCGGGGCCGTCGTCGTTGGAGGCCTGCTTCGCGCGGCCCTTGGCCTTGCTCTTCGCCTTGGCCTTCGCGGCCGGCGCGCCGCCCTTCTCATTCAGGTTGCGCTCATAGCCGCGCACGTAGAGTTCGTAGGTGCCCGCGGCCTCCTCGAAGTCACCGATGGCCTCCAGCGCCTCCGCGTTCGCGTAGATGGAGTCCGGCACGTACTTGGACCGGGGGTACTCCGCGAACAGGCGCTTGCGGACCTCGATGGCCTTATCCAGGCTCTTCGCCTTGTAGTAGTCGACGGACGCGTTGTAGAGCGCCAGGTCCGCGATCTCCGTCTGAGGGAAGTCGTGGACGAAGTTCAGGTACGCCTCGGCCGCCTTGGAGAACTCCTTCTTCTCCTCCAGCTGGCTGACCAGCTTGAACGACGACTGCTCGATGAGCTTCGCCAGGTCGTCGCGGAACTTGCCGGTGGCCAGCTTGTCGTTGGAGTAGAAGCGGCGGGCCCACTCGTTGACCTTCGCGAAGTCGCCCAGCAGGTTGTACGAGTCGAGGATGAGGTTGGCGGCGATCTCAGCGGCGCGCTGCCCGTCCTCGAACTTGTACTCGGGGTAGCCGAGCGCGATTTCGGAGAAGCGCAGCACCGCTTCGTCGAAGTGGTTGTGGCGGTAGTAGATGTTCGCCGCCTTGAAGGCGATCTCCACGCGCTTGTCGCCCTTGGGGACGTACTTGAGGTAGCGCTCGCACGCGTCCAGCAGCGACTTCTTCAGCGTGGGGATGGCGATCTTCTTCTGGATGTCCGTGCCGGCGGACTCGGACTTGGCCTCGCCACGCGCTTCAGCGGCCTTCACGACTTCGTCGTAGGCGAGCACGGCGTTGTAGGAGGCGTTGGTCAGCCACTTGCCCGGCTTGCCCGGCTTGGGCTTGCCCTTGTCGTCCTTGGCCTCCAGCACCTTGGCGTCCTGGAGGACGACGAGCGTGTAGTTGGCGGCGGCCTTGTCGAAGTTCTGGAGGTTGTCGTTGAGGAGCTCCGCCCAGAAGAAGCGCAGGTCGTACGCCTTGGGGTTCTCCGGGAAGAGCGTGAGGTAGTCGCTGTACACGGCGTCCGCGTACTTGAAGGTCTCCTCGCTGCGCGTCTTCTTGCCCTCGTTGTGCCAGGTGACTGCGAGGTTGGAGAGCGTGCGCTCGGACAGCTCCTTCGCCTCCGCGAGCGCCTTCTTGTCCTTGTCGTCCTTGATGACGCCAGAGGACTCGACGTCCTTCATGATCTTCACGAGCCGGCGCACCTGGGCCACGGTGCGCTCCTTGTTGCCCATGCGCAGGATGCAGTCGACGATCTTGCCCTGGAAGCCAGGGGCCTCCGGCGACAGCGGCTTCTCCTTGATCAGGGAGTTGTAGGTGATGGCCGCTTCGCGGTCCTTGCCGTCGCCGTAGTACAGGTTCGCGAGCTGCTTCATCATCGCGAAGCGGTCTTCCGGATTGGTGGCGACCTTGCCGAAGTCCGCGCGGGCCTGCGTCACGTCACCCTCGCGGGCGAAGGCGCGCACGTAGTCGGCGCGCGCTTCACGCACCAGCGAGCCCTTGGCCTTGGACTTGCCGTCCTTCTCCACGGCGGCGGCGCCAGCCAGCTCACCGTAGAGGACCACGGTCTTGTACTTGTCCTTCGCGGACTCGTACTCGCCCATGTTGAAGTAGCACCAGCCCTGCTTGTAGAGGGCGAAGGCGTAGACCTGGTTCTCCGGGAACTCGGCGGCCTTCTTGTACGCGGCGAGCGCCTTCTCCAGCTCCGGGCGCTTGCCCTTGGAGTTGTTGAAGTAGTACTCGCCGAAGGCGAAGTACGCGTCCGGGATGTACTTGGACGTGGGGTGCTTCTCAATCAGGCGCTTGAACGCGACGAGCGCCTTCTTGTCCTGGCCGTCCTCCATCAGGTACTGGCCGAGGAAGAAGAGCACCTCGTCCGTGCGCTCGAACTTCGGGTACTCCTGGACGATCTTCGTGTACTGCTCG
This sequence comes from Corallococcus sp. AB032C, assembly GCF_003668935.1. NCBI lineage: Bacteria > Pseudomonadati > Myxococcota > Myxococcia > Myxococcales > Myxococcaceae > Corallococcus > Corallococcus sp. AB032C. The sequence goes on from NZ_RAWP01000005.1 coordinate 166,147, forward strand.
ACGGCGTACTTGCCGTTCTCCTTCACCTTCGCCATCAACTCCGCCTTCTCCGCCTTGGCCTTCTGCTGGGCCGCGGCGTCGTTGCGGTTCATGGCGACGATGAGCTCGTCGTCCTTCCGGTTGGCTTCGAAGAAGAAGAACTTCGACTCCTCCCAGTAGAGTTCGCCCAGACGGAACAGCAGGCTGGGGGCCTCCTTCTGATCAGGAGACAGCGAGATGATCTTCCTCAGCGATTCGATCTGTTCGCGGCGCTTGGAGGCGACCTGCACTTCCACGCCCAGGCGGAACTGATCATATTGAAGCGCGGGAGCGGCCTGCTGGGCTTCCTTCGGGCGCGTGATGTCGCCTGCGAGGGACTTGTCCACGGTGGTGGTGGACTTCTTGCCCAGGTCAGCGTCGCGCAGTGCTTTCTTCTCCTGGGCCGAAGCCATGGAAGTCAGGAGAACGAGGCAAACGAGTAGCGAGCGGCGCATGGTCTTCCTAGGAGCGGGTGACCGGTGTCCACGGATGCCTGCTTGCTTGGCAAGTGTCCGGGAATCTTCGGGAATTTCCATGAGGGGACTCGTACTATGCGCGGTTTGCGCAAGGCGGGTCAACCCAGACGACGGGACGTCCGGTCCGTTGGATAGCAAGCGGGAAAACTTCAATTTCGCTGTGCGCCATCACCGCTCCAGACAGCGACAGGAAGGTTGCACCGGCTGCCCCAACGGGTATGGGAGGCTGGCGGCTGTTCCTCTGGTCGCCCTGCCTGGAGTGGTTGTCGGATCATGAGTCTTCTGCCGGAGAGCGCCAGCTTCGAAGAGCTGGTGCAGGACTACTTCCTCGCGGTGCGCGGCGCGGGCCTGATGTTGTCCGCGCTGGACACGGAGCTCGTCATTGCGTGGGCTCGGGAGGGCGTGCCCTTCGAGGTCGTGGCGCGCGGTATCTCGCGTTCGGCGGAGAAGGCGCTGTGGGACGCGCGGCCCGGAGAGCCGGTGCTGCGTTCGCTGCGCGCGTGCCGGCGCCAGGTGGAGACGGAGATCCGCAAGTACCGCGACCTGTCCGCGGGCCAGGGAGAAGAGGCGCCTCAGGCCTCCTCGAAGAAGCGCCCTGCCCGTTCGTGGGAAGAGGTGCGGCACGCGCGGTTGTGCGCGGCGCTGCGGGCGCTGACGGAGCGCGAAGCCGCGATGGCGCCGCGGGTGCACCGGCTGCTGGACACGGTGCTCGCGTGCGTGCCTCGCGAGCCCGCGGCCATGGATCAGCAGGAGGCGTGGGCGCTGCTGGTGCTGCTGCGCGCCCTGCCCTTCACGGAGCGACGCACGGTGTGGCGAGATGCGCGCACCGGTGAACAACAGCTGATGACCGCCCGCGCGCGGCGTGTGTCCCGGCGCTTCCGGCTCCAGGCGGCCGTCAGACGGCGGCTGGACATGAAGGAAACCTGAAGGGTTGTCCCCCTTTCACGCGACTGAACGAAGGTTCAGCATGCTGACGGGCAAGGGGGACGGTGTTATGGCTGGGCGTGATGGCTGCCAAGGCGAACGGCGAGGCGTGTGGGCTGTGCGGCGGGCGGACGTACGTCATCGAGCGGCGCGGAGAGCTCGCGACCGCTCGGGTGTGTACGTGCTCGGTGGACTGCCCGATGTGCGGTGGACGCGGGCACAGGCTGGTGCAGAAGGAAGGCACCTTCAGCGCGAAGGTGGGCCCCCGGACGTATGAAGTCCTGGAGCCGTGCGTGTGCACGCTCCGGCGCACGCGCGTGGCGCTCTACAACGACGTGCAGATGCCGGGCGTCATGGCGCACGCGTCGTTCGACAACTACCGGCCCTTCAACGAGGCACAGGACCGCGGCCGCGGCGTGGCGATGCACTTCGCCAATCAGTACGTGAAGGGCGCCACCAGCAAGGGCTTCGTGCTGAGCGGGCCGGTGGGCACGGGCAAGACGCACCTCATGGCGGCGACGCTCGGGCACCTGGTGCTGGAGATGGGCGTGAAGACCCGCTACGTCGAAATCTCGCTCCTGTACGCGACCATCCGGCGCGGCTTCCAGGACGGCAAGAGCGGCGGAGAGATCATCGGGCCCCTGTCGGAGGTGGAGGTGCTCGCCATCGACGAGCTGGGCAAGGGGCGCGGCAGTCCCTTCGAGATGGAGACGCTCGATGAGCTGATCGCCCGGCGCTACAACGCGGGGCGCACGACGCTCTTCGCCACGAACTACTCGCTGGAGCCGGAGCGCAAGGGCGCGCGGAGCAGCGCGCCTTCGGGCTACCGCACCACGGACGACGCCCGCTCCGCCATGAAGGACGCGGAGCTCCTGCGCGAGCGCGTGGGTGAGCGCATCTACAGCCGCCTCTGCGAGATGTGCACCTTCGTGGAGCTGCCGCGCGACACCCCGGACCGGCGGCGCACGCGGCAGGAGATGGACGCGCCGCCGCCCATGGGTGGCATGCGCAACCCGGGCCGGTGATCAGCGCTTGATGGCGCGCACCAGCGAGTTGCCCGCGTCCGCCACGTAGAGGGTGCCATCCGGCCCCACCGCGAGCCCGGCGGGCAGCACCAGCTGGGCCTCCCTGCCCGCGCCGTCATCCGCGCCATAGCGGCCACTGCCCGCGAGCGTGGTCAGCTTCTCCGGTTCACCCGACGCGTTGAAGGTCAGCCGGCGCACGCGGTAGTTGCCGGGGTCGGAGATGGCGAGCGAGCCGTCCGGCAGCAGCGCCAGTCCCAGGTACGGCAGCAGCTGGCCCTCCTTCGGATCCCCGTCGCGGAAGCCGGGCGTGGAGCCCGCCACCACGGTGGTGACGCCGTCGCGCACGCGCACCACGCGCGCCATGCCACTCTCCACGACGTAGGTGGTGCCGTCCGCCGTCTGGGCCACCGCGGAGGGACGGTAGAGCCAGTCGCCCTGAAGCGTCGTCACCGGGTTGCCGGGCGTCACCATGTCGATGCGGCGGATGACGCTGTTGTTGAGGTCCGCCACGAGCAGCGCCGTGCCGTCCGGCGTGAAGGACAGGCCCGCGGGCTGGTTGAAGGCCGCCGACAGCGCGGGACCGTCCTGGTAGCCGAACGAGGTGCCCGCGAAGACCTGCGCCTTTCCGTCCGGGGTGATGCGGCGGATGAGCGCGTTCTCCGTGTCGGACACGTAGAGGTTGCCCAGCGCGTCCGAGGCGATGCCCATGGGGCCGTAGAGGCCGGTGAGCACCGTGCGGATCTTCCCGTCCGGCGACACGCGCTTCACGGTGTTGCCCAGCGAGTCCGCCACTGCCCAGCCCCCATCCGGCAGCACGGCGACAGCGAGCGGCGCGCCCAGTTCGTCCGGCCCCACCTTCGCGCCCGAGTGGCAGCGCTTGCCGGGCTGTCCCGCCACCGTCGTCACGGACGCGGCGAACGGCCCCATCGGAGTGGGCGCCGCCGGGGGCTGGAACTTCACCAGGTCGCCCGGCAGCTTCCGGCCCAGCGCCTTGTAGAGCACGTTGGCCACGATGCGGCCCGCGCGCGGATCCGCCACGCGGTCCCCCACCCCGGCCAGCTTCTGCACGAAGTCGATGCCTCCCGAGGAGAAGACGTACGCCTCCCCCTGCTTGCGCACCACCATGTGCGCGAAGCCGAAGCCGCCCTGGAGCGACAGCGAGGGCGACTCCGCGAGCACCTCCACGCCGGAGGGCTGGCGGCCGTTGGACACCAGCTGATCCACTTCGTAGCCGTTCGCCATCCACAGGGTGTCACCGGCCTTCAGGCCCGTGCCGTTGAAGGCCCAGTGCTCCGGATGGGTGATGACGGTCGGGAAGGGCCACTGGTGCCAGCGCGCGGCGAACTGCACGCCCAAGAGCGCGTTCTCCGGACGGGGCGCGGGCAGGTCGCGGAACTTCACCGTCCTGCGCTGGTCCTTGTACGGGTCCTCGGGCGCGCCCTTGTAGCAAGTCACGACGCGGCGCGGGCGGCCGTCGGCGGAGGGCTCGAAGCGCACCTGCCAGTAGGCGTTGTTCGCGCCCAGGTTGATGATGGACCGCTCTTCGGACAGCGCGCGGTCCGCGTGGTCGCGCTGCTTGGAGGACCAGTACTCGTCGTGGCCGGACATCACGAACACCTTCGCTCCACGAAGGAAGTCGTAGCTTTCGTCCATGTCCTCGTCGGTGAAGTAGCCCACGTCCAGGTCTTGCGACTCCAGCCACGTGACCAGGCTCAGGTCGTCCGTCATCAGGTGCCCGGAGCCCTGGCCCCGGTAGTAGGGCCGGTCGTAGGAGGACTGGAAGGCACGCGAAACGCCGTGCGCCTTCATCACGCCCTTCTGATCATCGTAGAGGCTGGTGCCGCCCCAGGTGTTGTACGCCGCCCAGTTCGCGGTGGGGATGAGCACCGCGACCTCCGAGCGAGGGTTGGCGTCCCGCACGTAGAAGGGCACGTAGCGCGATGGCCGGTCGTCGCGCACGAGCTTCACCACGTACACGCCGCGCACCCAGTCCTCGCCGATGGGGATCTCCAGCGTGGGGGACCAGGAACAGGCGATGATCCCCGTCGTCGGATCCGCGGGGCAGTCCGCCTGCCGCGTGCCCTGCACCGGGCCGCCGCGCGCGACCTCGCGGGCACCCACGCCGCCGTAGTAGCCCAGGCGGTAGACGAACCAGCTGAACTTGCGCTCCTCGGACAGGGACACCGCCACGCGCAGCGACTCGCCCTGCGTCAGGGTGGCCTTGAGCGGGTAGCCTTCAATCTCACGGCTGTTGGCGTTCTTGTCGATGCGCCAGCCCGTGGTGCCCTTCTTCTGATTCTCCTTGTGGACGGCGTCCGGGTCGCGCTCGGGCAGCGAGCTGCCGCCGTCGGGCAGCGTGCCCGCGTCCGGCTCCTCTTCTGGAGTGCCCGCGTCGTATTCGGGAACGACGATGCCGCCGTCCGGACCGATGACGCCCGCGTCGTCGTTGCTCAGCGGCGGATCATCATGGCGGTCGCCAGGGGGAGGCGTGCCGGGTGCCGGACCGGAGTCCTTGCAGCCCGAGGTCCCCGTCACCAGGAGCGCCAGCACCACCCCCAGTCCCATCCAGCGACGCCCCTGAGCCATGGCCCAACCCTCCAAGGTGTTCGGGGAAGAGGGTAGGCATCGACTTCTCAGAGGGAAGCGCTCTGCCCCCAATGGGAAAGGAGGTTCGACAGACGATGTCGACTCGTCCCCAGGGACAACCCGCAAGTCCTCGGATCAACGGAGGTTGCGCGGGCGCGATGCGTGTCAGCTACCGAGCAGTTCGCGGTGCAGCCGGGCCGTGAGGGTCTTCAGATGCGTCTTGTCCACCAGGAGGGTCACCTGCAAGGGCGAGGTGCTCACCGCATGGACCCGCGCGGACAGGGCTTCCGCGGCGGAGAGGGCCTTGCGCAGCGGCACCCAGTCCGCGTTGAGGCCCACGCCCACACAGGTGACCGTGCCCCAGCCGTCCTGCCAGTCCACGCCCGCGCCAAAGCGCGTGGCCAGCTCACGCTGGAGCGCCTCCGGGCCGTGAATGTCCGCGAGTGGAACCGCCAGGTACGTGCGTCCCGGCGCGCCCGGCAGCCCGTCGTGGGCGAGCGTGCGGCCTCGGACGGCGCGCGCGTCCAGGAACTCCAGCAACTCCTGGAGGGGCACGCTGGCGTGCGCGACGAGCACGGCCATCTCCGCGTCCGCCGTCACGCCCTTGACGCGGCTGTCGGTGGGCACGGCGAGCTCCTGCACGCGGGTGCCGGTGCCCTGGCCGTGCGCGGTGCGCGCGAGGATGGTGATGCCGCGCGCTTTCGCCCACTCCACGGCCTGCGCGTTGAGCACCTTGGCGCCGGCGCTCGCCAGCTCCTGCATCTCGTCGTAGCTCAGCGACTCCAGCTTGCGTGCGTCCGGCACCACGCGCGGATCCGCGCTGAAGACGCCGTCCACGTCCGAATAGATTTCACACGCCTCCGCGTCCAGCGCCGCCGCCAGCGCGACCGCGGTCGTGTCGGAGCCGCCGCGTCCCAGCGTCGTCACCTCCTTCTTGTAGGAGACGCCCTGGTAGCCCGCGACGATGACGACCTTGCCGTGCGCCAGCTCGTCCTGGATGCGGTAGGGCCGCACCTCCACGATGCGCGCCTGGGCGTGCGCGTCGTTGGTGATGATGCCGCTCTGGCTGCCGGTGAAGCTGATGGCCGGGACGCCCTGCTCCTGGAGCGCCATGGACAACAGCGCCATGGAGATGCGCTCGCCGCAGGTGAGGAGCATGTCCAGTTCGCGCCGGGGCGGGTCCTGGGACACGCTCTTGGCCAGCGACAGCAGGTCATCCGTGGTGTCGCCCATGGCGCTCACGACGACGACGACCTGATAGCCCGCGTCCCGCTTCTGCTTCACGCGCCGCGCGACCTTGCCGAGCTTCTCCGCGTCAGCGACCGATGAGCCGCCGTACTTCTGCACCACGATTGGCATCCACGCCTCGCTTCCGGGGCAGTGTAGAGTTCGCCCCCGCGCATGCCAATCACCGAGAAGCCCATCATCGAGGTGCGCAACCTCACCCGGCGCTACCGCGATCGCGTGGCCATCGAGGACCTGTCCTTCACGGTCGGTGAGGGCGAGCTGCTGGGCTTCCTGGGCCCCAACGGCGCGGGCAAGTCCACCACGATGAAGATCCTCACCGGCTTCCTGCCCCCCTCCGAGGGCAGCGCGAAGGTGGCGGGCTTCGACGTGTCCACGCACCCCATGGAGGTCAAACGGCGCATCGGCTACCTGCCGGAGACGCCGCCGCTGTACCCGGAGCTGACGGTGCACGGCTACCTGGCGTTCGTCGCGGCGCTCAAGCAGGTGCCCGGCCGCGCGGTGAAGGCGGAGGTGGCGCGGGTGGCGGGGCTCACGGGCATCGACGACGTGATGGGCCGCGTGCTCCAGAACCTGTCCAAGGGCTACCAGCAGCGCGTGGGCATCGCGCAGGCGCTCATCGGTTCGCCGCCGGTGCTCATCCTGGACGAGCCCACCGAAGGCCTGGACCCCGCGCAGCGCGCGGACCTGCGCGCGTTGATCCGGAGCCTCAAGGGCAGGCACACGGTGCTGTTGTCCACGCACATCCTCCCGGAGGTCACGGTGACGTGCGAGAAGGTCCTCATCCTGCACCAGGGCCACGTGGTGGCCCATGACGCCATCGACCAGTTGGCGAAGGCCCATGGCCAGGCCGAGCACGCGTCGTTGGAAGAAGTCTTCATCAAGCTGACCGCCACCTGAACAGGAACCCTTAAGCGCATGCGCACCGCCCTGGCTATTGCCCGCAAGGAGCTGGCCGTCGCCTTCACCACCCCGTGGGCCTACGCCGTGTTCACGGCGATGGCGGCGCTCTCGTCGTTCTTCTTCGTCAGCCTGCTGGAGCAGTTCCAGCAGGTGCAGTCCCTGGCGCGCGAGCACGGCTGGAGCAAGCTGCCGCCGGACTCCATCGTCTACCGCAACCTCACGGACGGCGTGGTGGTGCAGCTGTGGGGCGTGGTGTTGATCCTCACGCTCTTCGTCGCGCCCTTCTTGTCCATGCGGCTGTTCGCGGAGGAGAAGCGCCAGAAGACGTTCGCGCTGCTGCTCACGACGCCGGTGCGGCCGGTGGACATCGTGCTGGGCAAGTACCTGGGCGGCCTGGGCCTCATCTTCGTCACGCTGGGGCTGACGCTGGTGTTCCCGGTGCTGCTGTCGGTGGTGGGCACGGGCCCGTCCGGCTCCGCGCTGGAGTGGCCCACGGTGCTGCTGGGCTACGGCGCGGTGCTGCTGTGGGGCGCGACGTGCATGGCCGTGGGGATGTTCATCTCCGCGTTGACGGAGAGCCAGATGCTGGCGGCGTTCCTCACCTTCACCGTGCTGTTGCCGTGGATGCTCCTGCGCGGCGTGGCCCAGTCCACCGCGGAGCCGCTGCGCTCGTTCCTGAACTACCTGTCCTTCGACACGCAGTTGCAGGGGATGATCCAGGGCGTCCTGGAGGTGCAGGCGCTGGTGTTCTTCGCGTCCGTCATCCTGTTCTCGCTGCTGCTCACCCACCGCGCGGTGGAAGCGCAGCGCTACGCATGACCATGAGAGCGACCCACGTCACCCGGGTGCTGGGGCCCTTCGGCCTGCTGCTCCTCGCGTCCAGTCCCTTCACGCTGTTCCTCACCTCCGGCAGCGTGGCGCTCGCCGCGGGCAAGGCGGTGCTGGGCGCGGCGATGCTCGCGGCCTACGTCGTCACGCACCGGCAGGAGCTGGGGCGCGCGGGCACCCGCCGCACGGGACGGTTCCTCGCGTCGTCCGTGCTCACCACGCTGGCGGTGCTGGGCGTGCTGGTGACGCTCAACGTGCTCGCGTTCCGCAAGAACCAGCGGTGGGATTTGACGCAGGAGCGCATCTTCTCGCTCGCGCCGCAGACAGTGCAGACGCTGGCGGGGTTGAAGGAGAAGGCGCACGCGCTGGCGCTCGTCCCGCCCACGCATCCGTCCTATGGCGAGTTGGAGGAGCTGTTCCGGCGCTACCACGAGGCGGCACCGGAGTCCTTCGACTACGCCTTCGTGGATCCGCGCCGCGAGCCGACCCTGGCCGCGAAGTACCAGCTCAAGGACAAGCAGACGCTGGTCGTCGTCTCCCGCGGCGAGGGCGATGCCGCGCCCCACACCACCCTGCCCGTCCCCTCCGAGCAGGAGCTGACCAACGCCCTGCTCCAGCTGAGCGCGACGGGCGCGCAGAAGGTGTACGTCCTCGAAGGACACGGCGAGTGGTCGCTGGAGGCGGCCGGTGAGGGGCTGACGGAGCTGCGGCGCCAGCTGCTGCGCGAGGGCTACCGCCCCGAACCGCTCAACCTCCTGGGCCGGAAGGAGGTGCCTCGCGACGCGGGCCTGTTGATCATCGCTGGCGCGAAGCAGGCGTATACGGCGCAGGAGGTGGCGGTGTTGCGCACCTATCTGGGCGAAGGCGGCCGGCTGCTTTACTTCACCGACGCGAACACGGACGACGGGCTGGGCCTGTTCCTCGCGGACTACGGCGTGCAGGTGGACGAGGGCGTGGCGGCGGACCCGCAGTTCAACTCGGGCAACCCGTTCGTCCTCCTGTCGAACTTCTACGGCAAGCACCCCATCACGCGTCCGTTGCAGGAGCGCGGCTTCAACATCCAGCTGCCCACGCCGCGCAGCTTCACGCTTGTCCGCGAGGGCTTCCTGCGGCCCGGCGTGACGGTGGAGCCCGTGCTGCTGAGCTCACCGTATGCGTGGGTGGAGTCGCGGCCCCTGGAGGACACCACTCCTTCCAGCGGCGAGAAGATGGGGCAGCTCACGCTGGTGGCCGCCGCGTCCCGGGACACGCGCACCGCGGAGCACAAGCGCTCCGACGAGGCGCGGCTGGTGGCCGTGGGAGACTCGGAGCTGCTGTTGGATCCGAACTGGGGCTACGAGGCAAACCGCAACCTGGTGATGAACTCCCTGGGATGGGCGTCCCATCAGGCGGAGAAGATCACCCTGCGCCCTCCCGACCGTGAGACGTCCACCCTGGAGCTGGGCGAGGAGCAGATGCGGACCCTGCGCTTCGTATCCACCGACCTGCTGCCCTTGTCGCTGCTGGGCGTGGGACTCGCGGTCTGGTTGTCACGGAGGAACCGGTGAGGACTTCCACCGTCTTGATGCTGGGGCTTTTGACCGTGGGCTGTTCGCGCGACGCGGAGAAGCCCCCTGCTCCGCCGAAGCTCTTCGCGACGGAGCCCGCCGAGCTGCCACGTGGTGCGACTCCGGACCCGACGCCCGTCTTCACGCACCTGACGGTGAAGGCTCGCGGCGCCACCACGGAGCTGGAGCGGACACCGGAGGGCTGGCGGCTTGTTTCTCCCGTGGAGGCGAAGGCGGATCCGTACGCGGTGGAGGCCCTGGTGCAGCAGCTCACCTCGGCGAAGTTCAAGTCCACCGTGAACGCGTCACCGACGGACGCGGACCTGAAGAAGTACGGGCTCACGTCCCCGGCGTTCACCGTGACGGCGCGGGCCTTCCTCCCGGATGCCAATGGTGAAGGCGCGGAGAATCCATCCCGCCAGCGCACCGTGACGCTGGCCGGTGGAGATGAGAACCCCTTCGATGGCTCCGTCTACGTGCGCCGTGAAGGCGATGCGACCGTGTACGCGGCCGACGGTGCCGTGCGGTACTCGCTGGACAAGGGACCGTTCGAACTGCGCGCCAAGGAGTTCCTGGGGCCGCTGGACCTCGCGTCGCTCCAGTCCATTGAAGTCAAAGCGAAGGACCACGCGTACGTGCTGACGCGCGAGGCGGACGGCAAGTCGTGGCGGCTGGAGAAGCCGGAGCCCACCCGCGCGAACACCAGCCGGCTGACGGACCTGCTCAAGGCGTTCGAGGCCCATCAGGCCCTGTCCTTCCCGCAGGACACCGCCGCCAACCGGAAGGCTCTGGGCCTGGACACGCCCATCGTGGACGCGCGCTTCGTGCCTGCATCCGGTGAACCCATCCGCGTCAGGCTGGCGCAGGTGACCCGCGACGGCGCGAACGTCGTTCATGCACTGCGGGAACAGGGTTCGCGGTCCACGCTGGCGGAGGTCGAACCCCGCGCGCTGACGACACTGGACTTGGGCGTGCAGGAGTTGAAGGACCGCCGTGTGCTGTCGTTCCCACGCGACGACGTGCGGCGCATGGAGTTCCTCCCCGGAGGCAAGGCCGCCCCCGTGGTGGTGACGCGCGGCGCGGGCAACAGCGACGCATGGCAGGTGGACGGTCCCGGCGGTGGACGCGCCCTGCACTTCCGCGTGGTGAAACTGCTGGGCCGGCTGGAGGCGCTGAAGGCCGCCGCGTTCGGCGAGCCCAAAGTGAAGCACTGGGATCGCTATGGCATCAGCGACACGTCGCGGGGCGTCGTGCTGCGCGACGCGGACGGGCGCGAGCTGGCGCGGCTGTGGCTGGGTGACGCCGTGCCGGACACGGAGGACCGGCTCTACGCACGGGGCTCCGGTCCGGACCTGGTGGAGGTGTCCATGGGCGCGGTGGCGGACCTGCCCACGCGCGCCGCGGACCTCCAGGAGGCGCCGCCCGATGCTACGGACGGCGGACCTCCCGCGCCCTGAGCCAGCGCTACACTTCCATCAAGGCGAAGCGCTGCTCGGGCGTGAACTTGGTGAGCAGCGGCATGGCGACGTTGAACACAGGGATGCCGCTCTTCGTCTTGCCCTCGAGCGCGCCGTGGTGCGCGTGGCCGTGGAAGACGTAGGCCGCGCCGTAGTGGTCGATGGGCATCGACAGACGGCTCGTCCCCAGGAAGGGGCGGATCTCGATGTTCTCCCCCTCCAGCGTCTCCGGGATGGGGGCGTAGTGCATGATCACGACCTTCTTGGGCGTGTCCAGGTGGCTGAGCGCCGCCTCCAGCTTGAGCGACTCGGTGACGGCCTCCTGCACGAAGGACTTCGTCTGTCCCTCGCCGAACGCCTGCAACGTCGCGTTGCCGAAGCCGCCTCCGAAGCCCTTCACCCCCGCGACGCCCAGCACCTTCTCGAAGATGAAGTGGTCCCCGTCGAGGATGTGCACGCCGACCTTGGAGAGCTCCGAGCAGATGTCCTTCACCTGCCCGTGCTCGTAGTCGTGATTGCCCAGCACCGCGGCGCACGGGACGCGCAAGGCCGAGAGCTCCTCGGCCAGGACCTTGCCCTCTTCAATCATCCCGCGGTCCGTCAGGTCCCCGCACAAGAGCAGCAGATCCGCCGAGGCGTTCACCTGTTTGACGAGCTGACGGAAGCGCCCGTGCTGATCCTCCCGGCAGTGCAGGTCACCGACCGCTGCCAGTCGAATCTTCGAGTTCGGATCTCGCGCCACGGGTTCCCCCCTCGGGTCTGTCCTGTTCGTCCCACGCCCTGCCGTCCCCAAAGCCCCAGTGGTGGATGTCCACGTGATAGTTCACCTTGGACACCAGGTTGCCCCGGCACAGCTTCTCGTCCCAGCTGCCGTCGCGCACCGTCTGGAGCGTGCGGCTCATCAACTCCGTCATCACGTAGTTGGGCACGCTGTCGCGCTCGCTCGGGTACGCGAAGCGGAACATCATCAGGTGGCTGAGCAGCACCTCCCAGTAGCGGTCGAAGCGCCGGAGGATGCGGTCCCAGTCCATCTCCCGCCCCGCCTTGAGGATGAGGTGGTTGATGTCCGCGCCGTCATAGCGCTCGCGCTCGGTGACGAAGGCCTTGGACCAGATCATCTCCTCGGCCGGTGCGATGAGGCACTCGTAGCCGAAGATGGTGGCCTTCCTGGCGTTGGTGAACCACTCGTCGTCCACCGTGGCCACGCCGTTGCCGGAGGAGAAGATGAAGTCGACGAAGTAGTCGCCCTTGTACGCCTTGTAGAGCCAGACCTCGTCCGGCCGTTCCGTGCGCCAGCCATCCTTCTCCAGCACGTCCAGGGCGCGGATGGCGTCCTGCTTGCGCGGGAACAGGTCCAGGTCCTTGGTGTCGCGGTAGATGCCGGTATAGGTGGCGTAGGCATACGCACCCCCCACCACGAACGGCACCCCGGCCTCATGCAACAGGCCAACGGCTCTGGCGCGGGCGTTGATCTCGTCCGGCGCACGCTCCCGCTCGGCCAGCGTGGCGTCCGTACCCATCTCCCCGGGATGGTTCGGGTGTCGTTTTTCCATGGGCGAAAGGTAGGGATGGCCCATTTCAACCGTCAGGCAGGCGGGCGCGGGCGCCCGGAGAGCAAGCAGCCAGGCTCCAAGCGCTTGGTTTCACTGCGCTTTTCCACTCCTAGCGAGCGCCTTTTCTGTTTTTCGCACGGCCTGTGTCCATAGGGGCGAATTCACTGACGCACGGCCCGCACGAGACGGGCCCTGAAAGGACGCCCGACCATGCTGCGCAAGAGCCTGCTGTGTGCCTCCCTGTTGTTCGTGGGCTGCAACGACGCCGGGAGCAACGACGCGGACACGTTCCGTGACGGCCTGCCCTCCAAGGAGATGACGCAGGTGAAGGCGCCGAAGGCGAACGGCCAGGGCCTGACGGCGGCCGGCCCTTCCGCGCAGTACGGCCAGGGGCAGAAGGCGGAGTACTACCAGGCGACGGTGAACGCCACGGTGGCGGTGAACGGCGGCACGCTGTGGGTGCTCAACCTCATCGAGCAGATCTCCAAGTATCCGCCGACGACGCTGGAGGAGAACAAGGCGGTGTGGGGCCCGAGCACGGAGGCGCTGAGTCCCACCACGTGGCGGCTGACGGTGACGAAGTCGGGGGAGGCGTCGTTCTCCTGGGTGCTCGAGGGCAAGGCGAAGGGCGAGGAGGACAGCGCCTTCCGCGCGGTGCTGTCCGGCGCGCAGCAGGTGGCGGTGGACGCGGACGGCGAGCGCGTGAAGGGCTACGGCTCCGGCGAGCTGTTCATCGACTGGGACGCGGCGCACACCCTGCCGGATGCCGACGACAACGTGGGCACGGTGGAGATCCGCTACGCGCGCCCGAGCGCCTCCGCGGAGGCCACGGTGGACGCGGACTTCCACCAGGTGCGTGACGAGAAGGACGCCAACAAGCGCGTGGACGGGACCTACCATTACAAGGCGTCCGCGACGGCGGGCGGCGAGTTCGAGTTCGCGACGAACGAGGACATCGACAACGGTGACCCGCTGCGCGCGAAGCTGGAGAAGCTGTCCATCAAGAGCCGCTGGACTGCGACGGGGGCGGGCCGCTCGGACATCAAGGTGACGGGGGGCGACCTGGTGGGCGAGGCCACGCTGAACGAGTGCTGGGACACGAACTTCCTCAGCACCTACTTCCGCGTCAGCCTGGACCCGCGCCTGGGCTACGGCGAGGCGGAGGCGGCCTGCGGCGGGTTCTCGGCGGCGGTGTACTCGTCGCTGTGAGCCGGGTCGCGGTAGGCTTGCGCCGCGCGTGACCGGACCGACCCCGCTGGCCCTGAAGGTGGTGCCTCCCCGTCCCAACGAGGACCGGCGGGCCGTCCTGCGCGAGCTGTATGTGAAGTACGGCGGCAGCGTGCGTGAGCGCTGCCGCTACCTGCTGAAGGACGCGAGCCGGGCGGAGGACGCGATGCATGACGTCTTCGCCCGCGCGCTCGTGCACGGGGAGTCGTTCCGGGCGGAGGCGTCTCCGCTGACGTGGCTGATGAAGATCGCCACGCACCACTGCCTCAACCAGCTGCGCTCGGAAGGGGCGGCGTGGAGGAAGTGGTTCGCGCGGGACGAGGCGGCCCGTTCGGAGGGCCATGGCGGCGCGGAGGCGATGGAGACGCGCGACCTGGTGCGCAAGCTGCTGGCCCGGGTGGACGCGGAGACGCAGGCGGCGGCGATCCACTACCACGTGGATGGGATGACGCTGGAAGAGGTGGCCGCGGTGCTGGGGCGTTCGGTGCCCACGGTGCGCAAGCGGCTGGAGCAATTCGCGGAGCTGGGTGGAGAGGAGCTGAGCGTCCGATGAGCGCGCACGAGTCGAACTGGACATTGCGCCGCCTGCACGCCGGTGAGCTGCCCACCCACGAGGCGAACCGCGTCCGGGAGCATGCGGAGGCGTGCGAGGCGTGTGGCTCGACGATGAAGTCCTTCGCGGATGCGCAGGCCGCGTTCGAGGCGGACGTGCCCTTCGAAGGTTTCGAGGCCGGAGTGGAGCGGGCCCGCGCGAGGCAGGCTTCTTCGAAAGAGCCGGCGACGCGCTCGCAATGGGTCCGGCCGCTGATGGCGGTGGCGGCGTCCGTGATGGTGCTGGTGCTCGCGCGTCCGCTGCTGGAGACCGGAGGGAGGACGGATCCCATCCCACCGCCCGTCGCGGGCAATCGCATCAAGGGCGGCGCGGGCGCGGAGCTGCGAATCGGTGGAGGCGTGGATCCGCAGCGGGTGGCGAGCACGGAGGCGCCGGAGGCGTTGCAACCCGGTGAGCGTGTGCGGCTGGGCTACACGGCGGACGCGTTCCGCTACGTGGCGGCGCTGTCGGTGGATACGCAGGGCGAGGTGACGCCGCTGTATCCGGAGTCCGGGGACAGCCTCGCGGTGGAGCCGGGCGCGGGACAGCACTGGCTGCCGGAGAGCGTGGAGTTCACCGGCGCGGGTGCGGAGCGCGTGGTGCTGGTGCTGACGGACGCGCCCGTGTCCATGGATGCGCTGAGCGACGCGGCCCGGAAGTCCTTCGTCGCGGCGGGCCGGGACGTCACGCGCATGGCGCCGCTGGACGTGGCGGGCGCGCAGACGCAGTGGATTTTGCTGAAGCCATGAGCGACGGCCCCGTGAGACAGGTGCTCGCTCCCGTGGCGGCCTGGGCACGGGCCCTGGGCTCGGCGATGCGGGCGTCGATTCCCGCGCTGGTGCTGGCCTCCACCGCCGCGCACGCGGACACGCTGCACCGCTTCGCGCTCATCGCGGGCAACGACACGGGCGGAGCGGACACGCGGCCCTTGAGCTACGCGCGCGACGATGCGCGCAAGATGCACGACCTGCTCACGCGGCTGGGCGGAGTGTCCCCGGCCGACGCGAAGCTCCTCCTTGATGACGACGCGAAGGACTTCCTCGTCGCGCTGTCGGAGCTGGAGCAACGGGCCCGCGCGGCCCAGGCTCGCGGCGAGCGCACCGCGCTGTTCGTCTACTACTCCGGCCACGCGAAGGACGGCGCACTGCGGCTGGGTGATTCGCGGCTCGCCTTCGACGCGCTCAAGCGCCGGCTGGCCGACGCACCCGTGGACATCCGCATCGCCATCCTCGACTCCTGCCGCTCCGGCGCGCTCACCCGCACCAAGGGCGCTCGCAAGTCCCCGGCCTTCGATGTGGAGTCCGGCGCGGCACGCGATGCGCGGGGCGTCGTCATCCTCACCTCCAGCTCCGCGGACGAGGACTCGCAGGAGTCGGACACGCTGGGCGGCAGCTACTTCTCCCATCACCTGGCCAGTGGCCTTCTGGGAGACGCGGACCGCAGCGGCGACGGACGCGTGACGCTCTTCGAGGCGTATTCGCACGCCTACGCCCGCACCGTCGCGGACACGGCCGACAGCAGCGCGGGCCCGCAGCACCCCACGTTCAGCTACGACCTCGCTGGCAACGGAGACCTGGTCCTCACCGACCTGCGCGCGAGCGCCGAAGGACTGGTCGTCCCCGGCAACGCCCCCGCGGGCTCCTACTACTTCGTGGATCCGGGCGGCCTCGTGGTCGCGGAGCTGGACAAGGCCGTGGATACCGAGCGCCGCGTGGCCCTGGCCCCCGGCACCTACCGCGTGAAGCGCCGGCTCAGTGACCGGCTGCGCATTGGCGAAGTGGAAGTCGCGCGTGGACGCACGACCATCCTGCAGGAGCCGCGCTTCAAGGACGCGCCCTTCTCCGACGACCCCGTGAAGGGGGCGATGCTGGACAAGGGCGCGTGGTGGGCGTTCGGCCTCACCGGCGGCTTCCAGTCCTTCTTCGACCCCCAGACGCGCCAGTCCCTCTTCCTCTCCGTGCCCCTCTTCGGCGCGGAGGCCGAGCTGCACGACTACTTCCGCCGCGACTGGGTCTGGGGCTTCGACGCAGCGGTGGGCGGCACGAATGGCGTGCTGTCTCTGCCCACGCTGGCGGGCCCGGCGTACCGCTACTCCGTGGTGAACGTGGGCACCAGCCTCACCGCCGAATGGCCCGTGGGCCGCTTCGCCCCCTTCGTGGGCGTGCGCGTCGCGTACCTCATCATGGGCCGCAAGTTCGACGACGCGGCGTTCCCGGACCAACGCTTCGCCATGGTGTCTCCGGGCCTGGCGACGGGCGCGAGATTCCAGCTCACGCGCAAGCTGAACCTCACCGCGCGCAGCCGCCTGCAGTACCTGCAATACACCGTCGACGCGCAGCGCTCCCTGGGGTTCTGGGAACTCGCCGCGCTCCTCACGTACCAGCCATGAGGGAGCACGTGATGCGAACCTTTGCCCTGGCCCTCCCCTGTCTCCTCGCGGTCGCGTGCGGCGGCGACTTCTCCAACGACGACCTGGAGTTCCAGAACGCCCTGCCCCAGCGCGAGGATCTGGCCGCGAAGCTGCCGGACACCGCCCGCTCCGGCCAGGGCCTGGGCACTCAGGCCCAACGGCTGAGCGCGTCGCAGGTGCTGGGCGGCACGTCGCCTCTCGCGCTTCAGGCCTATGCGGCGGGCACGCAGTTCAACACCAGCGTGGACGGCCTGCTCGCCCTGCTGGAGCTGTTCCGCAACGCCCCGCCCACCACGCGCGAAACCGACCAGCGCATCTGGGGCCCCTTCCCCTCGGACGACCACCCGGGCCACGAGCTGCGCTTCGTGATGGAGCGCCAGGGCGCATCCTTCGCGTACCTCCTCCAGTTCCGTCCCCAGGGCGGTGGCGAGGACACGTGGTGGACCTACCTGCCCGGCACCTTCAAGGCGGACGGAGGCATCCGCAAGGGGACCGGCACGCTCGCGCTGGACCTCAAGGCGGCCCGCGCGCACGGCTTCGACACGGGGGACGCGAAGACCGTGGACCGGCTGGACATCGACTACCAGACCCGGGCACTGCCCACGCGCGTGGAGCTGCTCTTCACCGGCGCGGGCGCCGCGACCCCGAACACCCGCTATGCGTCGCGTCAGACGCCCGAGGGCCTGGGGGAGATGGCGTTCCGGTTGCCGAACACGGACCTGATTCCTGGCGGGCTCCTGGAGACGCTGGACATCCTGGCGCGCTGGACGCCGGATGGCCGGGGCGTGCTGGTGCTCAACATCCTGGACGGGGACGCGAAGGGCGCGCAGTACACGGAGTGCTGGGACGCCCGGACGCGCATCACCTTCATGCAGCGCAACTGGGACTTCATCACCCCCACCGAGGGCGACCGCCGCACCTGTCCGGACGTGTCCGCGCTGGACCCGAAACCCTGAAGAGGCCGCCCGCGCTTCGCCCGGGCTTAGGGCCGGACAGCAGCCGGGCGGACAGTCCCGGCCCCTTGGAAGGTGACGCGCGGGGTGGATTCTCTATGCTGGCGGCGGTTTCCCGCGCCCCCATGCCCAACTCCTCGCTTCTCACCGTCTTGAAGAGCCGGCGCATCTGGCTCCTGATGGCCGTCGGCTTCGCGTCCGGCCTCCCCCTGTGGCTGACCGGCGTCACGCTGTCCGCGTGGATGAAGAACGAGGGGGTCAATCTCAAGACGATTGGCATCTTCAGCCTGGTGGCGCTGCCCTACACCTTCAAGGTGCTGTGGGCGCCGCTGATGGACCGCTACACCCTGCCCTTCCTGGGCCGGCGGCGCGGCTGGATGCTGCTCACGCAGGTGCTGCTCATGGGCGCCATCGCCGCCATGGGCCTGGTGAACCCGAAGGACACCCCGATGGCCATGGCATGCATGGCGGTGGTGGTGACGTTCCTGTCCGCCAGCCAGGACATCGTCGCGGACGCGTGGCGCACGGACATCCTCACCCTGGAGGAGCGCGGGCTGGGCAACTCGCTGTACGTCACCGGCTACCGGCTGGGCATGCTCGTGGCGGGCGGGCTCGCGTTCATCCTGTCGGACCACCTGGGCTGGTCCCAGACGTACTACGTGATGGGCGTGCTCATGGGCGTGGGCGTGGTGGCCACGCTGCTGGCCCCGGAGCCCCAGAGCGTGCGGCCTCCGCGCAACCTGGCGGACGCGGTGGTGCGGCCCTTCGTGGACTACTTCCGCCGCGAGTACGCGCTGGGAGTGCTCGCGTTCCTGGTGCTCTACAAGCTGGGGGATGCCATCGCCGCCAGCATGGTGACGCCGTTCTACATCGAGCTGGGTTTCTCCAACACGGAGATTGGCGCGCTCAGCAAGACGTTGGGCATGCTGGCCACCATCGGCGGCGGACTGCTGGGCGGCGTGCTGATGGTGAAGCTCAGCATGCGCCGCGCGCTCTTCATCTTCGGCGCCGCGCAGGGCCTTACCAACCTGGCCTTCATGGCCCTGGCGCTGGTGGGCAAGAACGACCTGATGCTCGCGGCAACCATCGCCGTGGACAACGTGTGCACGGGCCTGGGCGTCACGGCGTTCGCGGCCTTCATCATGTCGCTGTGCCACAAGAGCTTCAGCGCGACGCAGTACGCGCTGCTGTCCGCCCTGGGCACCATCGCCAACCGGCTCATCGGTTCCGTGTCCGGCTACCTGGCCACGTGGATGGGCTGGCCCACCTTCTTCGCCTTCACCGCCGCGGCGGCCATCCCCGCGCTGGTGCTGCTGACGTTCCTGCCGGAGAACGCCGCCCAGCCGAAGGAGGACGAGCCTCCCGCGCCCGAATCCATCCCGCCCGCGTCGTCTTCCGCGGCCTCCGTCGCCGTGGCGCGCTGACAGCTTCCGGACACGCCTCCCCGTCCCGACAGCCCGCGCCCCGCCCGCTACTGGACGGAGCGCGTCAAGACGGGTGAGGCGCGCGACAGGGCCACGACTTCGGCTCCCCTCCCAGAGCGCGCGCGGCTAGGGTGGCCCCGACATGGCCCACCCCTCCGCTGGCAAGCCCCTTTCGCGCGACCTGCTGATCAATCCCGAGAAGCTGCGCGCGCAGTACTACGACGACACGCCCGACGCGTCCGTGGCCGAGCAGCGCGTGGCCTTCGGCACCTCCGGTCACCGGGGGAGTGCCGCGCGCCGGAGCTTCAACGAGGCGCACATCCTCGCGGTGGCGCAGGCCCTGTGCGAGTACCGCAAGCAGCAGGGCTATGACGGCCCGCTGTTCCTGGGCATGGACACGCACGCCCTCTCCGAGCCCGCCCAGCGCACCACGCTGGAGGTGCTGGCCGCCCACGGCGTGGAGGTCCGCTACACGGACGGCGCCACGCCCACGCCGGTCATCTCCCACGCCATCCTCACGTACAACCGGGGCCGTAGGAGCGGGCTCGCGGACGGCATCGTCATCACCCCGTCCCACAATCCGCCGGAGGACGGCGGCATCAAGTACAACCCGCCCAACGGCGGCCCCGCCGACACCAACGTCACCTCGCTGGTGGAGAAGCGCGCCAACGAGCTGATGGCCTCGGGCAACCAGGGCGTGCAGCGCGTCCCCTACGAGCGGGCGCGCGCGAGCGCCACGGTGAAGCCGTACGACTTCATCACCCCGTACGTGGCGGACCTGACGAACGTGGTGGACCTGGACGTCATCCGGGGCGCGAAGCTGAAGCTGGGCGCGGATCCGCTGGGCGGCTCCAACCTCCAGTACTGGGAGCCGATCGCTCGGAAGTACGGCCTGGACCTCACGGTGGTGAACCCCACCGTGGACCCCACCTTCGGCTTCATGCCCGCGGACCATGACGGGAAGATCCGCATGGACTGCTCGTCGCCGTACGCGATGGCGAACCTGGTGAAGCTCAAGGACCAGTACGCGCTCGCGTTCGGCAACGACACGGACTCCGACCGCCACGGCATCGTCACCCGCAGCATGGGGCTGATGAACCCGAACCACTACCTCGCGGTCGCCATCAACTACCTCTTCCGCAACCGCCCGGGCTGGAAGGCGGACGCGGCGGTGGGCAAGACGCTGGTGAGCAGCAGCCTCATCGACCGCGTGGGCAAGGACCTGGGCCGCCGCGTGGTGGAGGTGCCGGTGGGCTTCAAGTGGTTCGTGGACGGGCTCTTGGACGGCTCGCTGGGCTTTGGCGGCGAGGAGAGCGCGGGCGCGTCCTTCCTGCGCAAGGACGGCACCGTGTGGACCACGGACAAGGACGGCATCATCCTGGACCTGCTCGCGGCGGAAATCCTGGCGCGCACCGGCAAGGACCCCGGCGAGCACTACCAGGAGCTGGCGAAGGAGTTCGGCGCGCCGCTGTACACGCGCATCGACCAGCCGGCCACGTCCGCGCAGAAGGCCGCGCTGAAGAAGCTGTCGCCGGAGGCGGTGAAGGCCACGTCGCTCGCGGGCGAGCCCATCCTCCAGCGCCTCACGCGCGCGCCGGGCAACAACGCGGACCTGGGCGGCCTCAAGGTGACGACGGAGAACGGCTGGTTCGCCGCGCGT
This sequence comes from Corallococcus sp. AB032C, assembly GCF_003668935.1. Classification (NCBI taxonomy): domain Bacteria; kingdom Pseudomonadati; phylum Myxococcota; class Myxococcia; order Myxococcales; family Myxococcaceae; genus Corallococcus; species Corallococcus sp. AB032C. Next base: position 186,975 of record NZ_RAWP01000005.1, read on the forward strand.
CCGTCTGGCACGGAGGATGTGTACAAAATCTACGCGGAGAGCTTCCGCGACCAGGCGCACCTGGACGCCATCGTCCAGGAGGCGCGTGCCATCGTCTCAGAGGCGTTCACTGGAAAGTAGGCGTGGACTCAGGCGCCTCGCGCAGGCTTCGATGCCGCGCGAGGAGCCCCACCACCCATGGAAGTGAAAACCATCCTGCAGTACGTGCTCGCGCTATTCATGGTCGTGGCGGGGGTGAACCACTTCCTCAAGCCCCGCATGTACATGCGCATCATGCCGCCGTACCTGCCCCGGCCCCGGGAGCTGGTGCTGCTGAGCGGCGTGGCGGAGGTGCTCCTGGGCATCTTCCTGCTGGTGCCCGCCACCACGCGGCTCGCGGCGTGGGGACTGGTCGCGCTGTTCGTGGCGGTGTTCCCCGCGAACATCTACATGGCCCAGCACCCGGAGCAGTTCCGGAAGATTCCCCGGGGCATGCTCTGGGCGCGGCTGCCGCTCCAGGTCGTGCTCATCGCCTGGGCGCTCTGGTACGTCTGAGCACGCCGGAGCCTCCTCAGCGCCAGAGCGGCGCGTGGTCCTCGATGTACTGGCGCACCGTGCGCGTGGGGCGGCCCAGCAGGTTGGTGAGCGTGGGGTCCACCTGCTCCGCCTTCCCGAAGCGAAGCCCCACGTGCATCAGCGTCTGCATGCCCAGCTGGCCCCATGACAGCTGGCGCTGGTGCAGGTGGCGCACGTAGCCGGGCACCGACGCGGGCACATAGCGGATGGGCCGGCCCAGCACCTCCGACAGCACGGACGCCACCTCGTCGAACGACACCGCCTCCAGGCCGGTGAGCGTGAAGGCGCGGTTGCGCAGCGACGTGTCCAGGAGCGCCCGCGCCGCCACTTCCCCGACGTCGCGCACGTCCACGAAGGCCACCTTGCCGTGGCCCGCGGGCATGTAGAGCCGGCCGTCCTGGCGGATGTCCTCGCGGTACGCGTCTCCCAGGTTCTGGGCGAAGAACGCCGGGCGCAGCAGCGTCCACCCGACGTTGGAGCGCATCAGGTGCGCCTCCACCGCGTGGTGCGGCGCCCAGGCGCGCGTCTCCGCCCCCGCCATGGACAGGAACACCACCTGCTTCACGCCCTGCGTGGCGGCCGCGTCGATGAACGCGTTGAGCGTCCCTTCCGCGTGGGCGATGGCCGGCGGATGCATCAGGAACACGCCCCGCACGCCCTCCAGCGCGGGGAGGAACGTCTCCGGCCGCAGGAAGTCCAGCGGCGTCGGCATCACGTCCCCGTCCATCTCCTTGAGCAGCGACACTGTGTGCTCCGGCGACTTCACCGCCGCGCGCACCGCCACCCCTTCGGCCAGGAGAGCGCGCACCACCGCCCGCCCCACGTTGCCCGTGGGCCCCGTGACGAGCACCGGCCCACTCACCACGGCCACCTCTCCGCCAACCGCCAGACACGGCCGGCGCCAGACGACGCTCCTGCGCTCATGCGGAACTCCTCCCGCCAACCCGTCACCCCGGAAACCGGCCGGCGACGGGGCGATTTGGACCCACCCTGGCGTCCCATTCCCTACGCTGAAAAACGCACCCGTTCTGATCCGTTGAGGCCTTCGCTCTCAAACTCCGGAAGTTGAGAATGAAGCGTACGTCAGCCAACACCTTCCGTGTGGGAGGGTCGGCTGCCGAGCACACGGCAGCCGACCCTCCCTGTCTCTTAT